>JAUZEM010000509.1 GCA_030839005.1 Actinomycetota bacterium
GAGAAGTTGTTCTGCGCCGTGATCGCGTAGTCGGCGTTCTGCCAGATGTTCTCGACCGCGCCACGGAAGCTCGACGTGATCCCCGCCGCCAGCACGGCGACGAGCGTGACGAGCGCGAGCCCGATCATCAGTGCCGCTGCTGTCGAAGCGGTCCGCTGCGGGTTCCGCCGCGCGTTGTCGCGAGCGAGCGCGGCGGCCGCCGAGCGGTCGACGTACGTCGGCCATTCCCCGTGACGCCAGCGGTGGTAGAGCTGGTAGATCCAGCCGGTGGGAACGAGGAACAGGTACACGAGCCAGGCGAGCGTCAGGAGCCAGCGAAGCGGTGGCGCGACCGTCCACGCGAGCGGCCCGACCGCGCGGACGGAGAGGAACGAGATGCCGAAGAAGACGAGGATGGTCCCGATCCCCATCCAGATGAGGACCTGCTTCGTCCCGAGGTGCGGCCCGAACAGCCCCCAGAGAAGCGCGGCGAACCCCGCGACGGTGAGCACGGCGGATCCCACCGTGCGGAAGCGGGCGAAGCGGGACTGCGGCACGATCGCCCCTTCGCGCACGGCGGCGATCGGTGGCACACGCGTCGCGCGGATCGCGGGTCGCAAGCTCGCGAGCAGCGTGACGACGATGCCGGCGAGAAGCGCGATGACCACCGTCGAGCCGCTGAAGATGATCCCGCTGTTCGGCAGCGTGAACCCGACTGCGTCGAACAGCTTGAAGAGGAGCTTCGCGAGGCCGAAGCCGAGGAACAGCCCGGTCACCGATGCGAGCACTCCCATCACGAGAGCCTCGACGACGATCGACATGAGCACCTGTCGCCGGCTCGCGCCGAGCGTCCGCATCGTCGCGAGCTCACGCGTCCGCTGGGCGATCGTGATCGACAGTGAGTTCGCGATCACGAAGCTGCCGACGAACAGCGCTATGCCGCCGAACGCGAGCAGGAAGTCGCGGAGGAAGGAGATGAACGAGTCGGTCTGCTTCTGGTCCTCCTGCGCCTGCGCCGTGCCCGTCCGGGCCTGAGCGGTCTTCGGAAGGATCCCGCGCACCTGCCGGAGTAGCGCCTGCTGGTCGACACCGGGCTTCTTGGCGATCGCGATCTGGTCGAGCCGCCCAGGCTTGTCGAAGAGCTGCTGGGCGGTCGGCAGGTCGAACCCCGCGAGCGTCGCACCGCCGAGTGACCCCGCGGTGCCGAACTTGACGATCCCCGAGATCCGAAAGCGAGTGACCGGCCCCGCGGCCTGCGCGCCGATCGTGTCGCCGACGCCGAAGTGCTTCCGTTTCGCGGTCGTCTTGTCGATCACGATCTCCCCGCTCCCCGGCCAGGTGCCGGAGACGAGCCTGAGCGGGTTGAACGGCGAGTTGCCACGTTCGATGCTGAAGCCCAGGTTCGGCGCGCCGCCGACCACGATCGCCTTGCCCTTCGCGTCGATCAGCGTCACGAAGTCGTCGACCTCGCCGTCCGCGAGGGCGACATCCGGCAGGGCTCGCACCCTGTCGAGCAGCGACGCGGGGAGGGTCGGCGCGAAGGATCCTTGCCCGTTCGAGACGTCGAACGCGGCTTTGCCGGTGATCACGGCGTCGGAGCCCTGCCGGACGCTCGTGAAGATGTAGTTGAACGCGTGGTCGATCGAGCCGGTGAGGGTGAGCGTTCCGCTGACCATCGCGACGCCGAGCACGACGGCCACGGCCGTCAGCGCGGTGCGGAGCTTCCGCCCGAGGATGCCCGCGAGGGCGACGCGGATCATGCGCTCGCGCGGCCGAAGGCCGCGAGGATCTCGCCCGCTCCGCTACGAGGGAGCTCCTCGACGATGCGGCCGTCGGCGAGGAAGAGGACGCGGTCGGCGATCGTCGCGGCGGTTGCGTCGTGGGTCACCATCACCATCGTCTGGCCGAGCTCCTCGGCCGACTGGCGGAGGAGCTCGAGGATGTCCGCGCCCGTCTTCGAGTCGAGGTTTCCGGTGGGCTCGTCCGCGAAGACGACCGTCGGCTTGGAGACGAGCGCCCGTGCGATCGCGACCCGTTGCTGCTGCCCGCCGGACAGCTCGGAAGGGCGGTGCGAGCGGCGGTCGGTGAGGCCGACGCGCTTCAGCAGGTCCTCGAAGAAGACCGGATCGGGCTTCTCTCCGGCGATCGAGAGCGGCAGCTTCACGTTCTCCTCCGCGCTCAGCATCGGCAGGAGGTTGAAGAACTGGAAGACGAAGCCGATGTGCTCGCGCCGGAGGAGGGTCACCTCGTGGTCGGACAGCGAGCCCACGCTCTTGCCCGCGATCTCGATCTCGCCGCTCGTCGGCTGGTCGAGCGCGGCGAGCAAGTGCATCAGGGTCGACTTGCCGGAACCTGACGGGCCCATGACCGCGACGAGCTCACCCGGCCGCACCTCGAGGGAGACCCCGGAGAGGGCGTCGACAGCGGCCTCGCCTTCGCCGTAGCGGCGGGTGAGGTCGGTCGCGCGAAGGACGGTGCCATTCGATTCCATGGCACGAGGCTACCCGGAGCGCAGCCGCGCCGGCCATCGGGGATTCCCCTAGCTCGACCCTTACCTAGGCGGGGACTCTGCCGAACTGCGGGAGGATGTCGTCGCCGTAGGCCTGCAGCGTCTCCTCCTGCCCGTGCGTCATCAGGTAGATGTTGAACTGGTCGACGCCGACCTCCTCGAGCTCCCGCAGCTTCTGGGTGCACTGGGCGGCGTCGCCGATCACGCAGAAGCGGTCGCAGATCTCGTCCGTGACGAACTCGCCGTGCTTCGCACCGACGCGCGAGTGCTCGTTGTAGTCGTAGAACTTGCGCGCCTGCACGTAGTCGGTGAGCGCCTTCGGGACAGAGCTCCCGTCGCCGCCGTATCGCTCGATGAGATCCATGACGTGGTTCGACACCATCGCCGGGAACCAGCGCACCTGGTCGCGCGCGTCGGCGAGGTCGTCCGTGACATGGCTCGGCGCTCCGACGATGCACTTCAGCTGCGAAGGGTCGCGACCCGCCTCTTCGGCGGCTCGGCGCGCGGTGTCCATGATCCACGTGATGATCTCGGGATCGGCGAGCTGGATGATCACGCCGTCGCCGACGCGACCGGCGACGGCGAGCGCCTTCGGGCCGTAGCCCGCGACCCACATCGGGATCTCCGGCAGCTCCGGCCGCACCCACTTGAGCTGTAGCTCCTTGTCGTTCCAGTTCACCTCGCGGCCGTTCATGAACTCGTGGACCATCGCGCAGGCCCGCTCGAACTCGGCGACCTTCATCGGTTGCCGACCGATGAAACGAACCGCCGAGTCGCCGCGACCGACACCCATCACCATGCGGCCGTCCGAGATGTCGTGCAGCGTCGCGTATGAGCTCGCCAGCACGGTTGGGTCCCGCGTCGCCGGGTTCGTCAC
>JAUZEM010000549.1 GCA_030839005.1 Actinomycetota bacterium
GCCGAGGAAGCACTGGCCGACCCCGACCCCGCGCGTGCCTTCGAGCGATTCGTCGTCGGGCTGCCCGATTTCCAGACCCGTCATCGCGCCCTCGCAGATCAGATGGCGAGCGTGAACATGCATGCACCGGCCGCGTCACCGCGCGAGAAGCTGTTGCGCGCGGTATCCGCGCTGGTCGCTCGGGCTCAGGCCGCAGGCGCGATCCGCGGCGACATCGGACCGGGCGACGTCTCGATGCTGTTCTCGGGCGTGGCGCACGCGACCGCCGTTGCGGGCGAGCGCCCGCCTCTCCTACGGGAACGGTTCGTACGGATCATCCTCGACGGCTTGCGGGCCGAGGGCGCCACGACGCTTCCGGGCCGCCCGCTCGACTTCGCACAGCTCCGTCGGATGAAGCAACGCGTGAAGTGATCGTCGAAGAGACGCATGTGAATGAAGCCGAGCACCTCGATCCCCGGCGCTGGGTCGCGCTCCTCGTCGTTCTCATGGCCGCGTTCATCGTGGTTCTCGACAACACGGTGCTCAATGTCGCGATCCCGACGATCCGCGCCGAATTCCACACGACCCTTCCTTCGCTCCTGTGGGTGGTCACGGGCTACGCGCTGACGTTTGCCACGCTGCTCGTCATCGGCGGCCGGCTCGGCGACATCTACGGGCATCGTCGCATCTTCGTCATCGGCGCCGCGCTCTTCGGTGTGGGGTCGCTGGTCGCATCGATCTCGACATCGGTGGGCCAGCTCGTCATCGGTGAGGCGATCATCGAAGGTATCGGTGCGTCGCTCATGTTGCCATCGACGCTCGCGATCCTGTCGACCACCTTCCGGGGCCGCGAACGGGCCACTGCGTTCGCGGCCTGGGGCGCCACGGCAGGCGTGGCCGCCGCGTTCGGGCCGGTTGTCGGCGGCTTCCTGACATCGAACTATTCCTGGCGTTGGTCGTTTCGGATCAACGTGATCATCGCTCCCTTGGCGATCATCGGTGCACTGTTGTTCATGAAGCGCGGCGAGCGGGCCGAGCGACGTATTCCGCTCGACGCGCTCGGCGCGGCGTTCATCGCCGTCGGCATGTTCTTGTTGGTCTTCGCGCTCAGCGAGGGCAGCACATACGGCTGGTGGGCGCCGGTGAAGGAGTTCTCGATCGCGGGGCACGGTGTGTGGCCGGTCTCGAGACCGATCTCGATCATGCCCGTCGTTCTCGCGGCCGCGGTCGGCATCCTGATCGCCTTCTACTTTGCCGAGCGCGCCAAGGAACGGCGGGACGCGCACCCGCTGTTCCCGTTCGCGCACCTTCGGATCAAGACGTATCGCTACGGCCTGCTCACCGGCCTCGTGCTCGCGATGGGTCAGTTCGGGCTCAGCTTCGTCCTGCCGGTGTTCCTGCAGGGTGCGCGACTCCTGACTCCACAGCAGAACGGGTGGTGGCAGTTCCCTACCGGCGTGTTCATCATCGTCGGCGCGCAGATCGGGGGCCGGCTCATCCGTGCAGTGGGTACGACGGTCGTCGTTCGGCTCGGGCTGTTCTCGTACGTCGCCGGGTTGCTTCTCATCTTCCACGCCGTGTCACTCGAGATCACCGTGTGGCGCCTCCTGCCGGGTCTCGCGTTCTACGGGATCGGCATCGGATTCGCCGGCGCGCAGCTCACCAACGTCGTGATGTCGGAGGTTCCGGCGTCGAGCTCCGGGGTCGCGAGCGGAGCCAACACGACGGTCCGTCAGGTCGGCGCCGCGTTGGGTGTCGCCATGATCGGCTCTCTGCTCAGCGTGCAGATCCTGAATCACTCGGTCAGCCGCATCCGCGCCGCCGCGCTTCCCGTCGCGGTGAAGGCCCAGGCGTTGGCGGGCGTGCATGCGCAGGGCGCCTTCTACAAACCGCCGGCTTCGACGAGCCGGCACGACACGGCCATCCTTCAGCACGCGTTGCGGACGAGCGTTGCCGGTGGAACTCGCGTCGCGCTCGTCTTCGCGGCGCTGGTCGTCGCGGTCGGCGCGCTGCTTTCCTTCCTCATACCGCGTGTTGTCGCCCCGCCGGCGCCGACCGCCGATCCGCTGGAACCCCTCGAGCCGCTCGATGTCGACCCGGGCCTCGTCAACGGCCGGATTGCGGATCCGGCCATCTCGGTCTGACCCCGTAACCCACGCTTCGGTCAGACAGCGGCTCAAGCAGGTTCGGAACGCCGACGATGAAGCCGATTAGTGCTGTCTATGGCGAATCACCCGGCCGGCGACCCGTCGGCGCGACCATCGGACGAGTTCGTCCCCGAGGTCGACCGATCGCCGCGCGCCCGGATGAAGAAGGCGGGCCCGTTCGCGAGTGCCTTGGTGGCGCCGGCCTTGATCGCGGTCGCGCCGCTGAGCGATTCGGCCCGACGGCTCCTGTACCTCGGCGCGTTGGCGCTGGTCTGGTCGTTCATCGTGACGGCGGTGGTGCGCCGGCGCGCTCCGCGCCGGTGGACGGGCATAGCCGTCGGTACCGGCCTGGCGGTTCTCGGTGAGGCGGCGCGCACGCTGTTCGTGACCTCGGGTCACGTGGCGTTCATGCGCGGCGCCGACGCGCTTCGGATCGCCGCGTATCTCGTTCTCGTCCTCGGCTTCCGCGCCATCGTCCGAGACGCGGATCCGGACGACGAGCGCGCGTCGGTCCTCGACGGAGCCATCGCCGGCTGCGCGCTGTTCGCCGCCTGTTGGCCGACGTTGGCCTACCCCGCCGCAATAGCTCACGCGGCCGAGGCATCGGGCGGCTTGCTCGGCACCGCCCGACCGTTGCTCGCGATCGTCGTCTGCGCGGTCGGCGTGCGACTCCTGTTCCGCCACGAAGTCGCGTCGAGGCTCCTGTTCTTCGGAGTCGTCCCGCTCGCAGCCGCTGATCTCTTCGAGAGTGCCGGTCTCACGCACTCGACCGGAACGGGGCGGGGTTTTTCGCAGGTCAGCGCGCTGTTCGCGTTGTCGATCATCGCGATCGCGGCGCGCCGGATGACGACGGGCCAGGCGCCGCGCGTCGATATCGATCCGGCCAACCGGGTCCGCGTGCTCTGCATCGTCACCTCGGTGGCGTTGTGCTCGGCGATCCCCCTCGCGGACGCCTGGTCGTCGGGCCGCCGCGACCTTTCGACGCTCCTCCCCGGCGCATGCGTGATCGTCATGATCGTGCTGGTCGCGTTCAGGCTGTGGAATCTTGCCGCGGGCGCACGGGCGGCCGGCGTCCGCCACGGTCTGCGCCGCCTCGGCGCGCTGGTGCAGGTGCTGAACGACGCGATCTTCGTCGTCGATCGCGCGGGCATGATCTCGTACGCGAGTCCACGAGCCGGCGCGATCCTCTGCCGCGACTCCGAGGAGCTGATCGGCCGGCGATTCGACGACTCTCTGGGCCTCGATGAATCGGATCGCGTCGCCCGCCAGGTCCGCGCAGCTGTCTCGCTGCCGCTCGGAGCGCGCGAAGAGCTCGTGGGGATCTTCCTCAACGGCGAAGGTCAGCCGCGCGACTTCGATATGAGCATCGTGAACATGATCGGCGACAAGGACGTCGCCGGCCTGGTTGTCACCATGCGCGATGTCACAGTGAAACGCGAGCTTTCTCGACAGCTCGAGGAGCGCGTGTTCCGCGACGACCTCACCAAGCTGGCGAATCGATCGCTCTTCATGGACCGCCTCGACCAGGCGCGCCTACGAAGCCGCCGTACCGGCGCGGGTATCGCCGTGATGTTCGTCGACCTCGACGACTTCAAAGCGGTCAACGACGGTCTCGGTCACGCCGCGGGCGACACGCTGTTGTGCTCGGTGTCCGGGCGGCTCAGCGAATGCCTCCGGCCGAGCGACACGATCGCACGTCTCGGCGGAGACGAGTTCGCAGTCTTGCTCGACGGCGTAGCCGACGTCGCCGAGGTGATGAACGTCGGGGAGCGGTTGCTCGAGGCGCTTCAGCTCCCGGTCGAGATCGGCGAGCAGTCGGTGACCGTGCCCGCGAGCATCGGCATTGCGATCGCGGAGCAGGGCTATGCCCACAGCAACCTGATGCGCGACGCCGACACCGCGTTGTACCGGGCGAAGGAGCAGGGCAAGAACCGCATTGCCGTCTTCGACGCGTCGATGGGTTGGGAGGCGTACTCGCGGCTGCGACTTCGCACGCAACTTGCATCGGCGGTCGAGAACAACGAGCTGCGCCTCTTGTTCCAACCGATCATCTCCCTCGGCTCGAGTGAGATCGTCGGCGTCGAGGCGCTGATTCGCTGGGAGCACCCGACGCTCGGCACGCTCTCGCCGTCCGAGTTCGTCCCGATCGCCGAAGAGAGCGCGCTCATCACCGTCATCGGCCGATGGGTATTGCAGGAGGCCTGCGTACAGGCGGCGGTGTGGAACCAGGGCGACCGCAGTCTGTACGTGAGCGTGAACGTCTCCGCCCGACAACTCCGCGAGCCCGGTTTCGCGGCCGAGATCGCGTCGGCGCTTGCGTCGTCGGGTCTCGAACCCGGCCAGCTCATGCTGGAGCTCACCGAATCGGTGCTGAACGACGAGGTCGCGGGTGAGAACCTCGTCGACAACATCGCGCCGCTCGGCGTCGGAATCGCGATCGACGATTTCGGCACCGGATACTCGTCGCTTGCCTACCTGCAACGGTTCCCCGTGAATGTCGTGAAGATCGACCGCAGCTTCGTCTCCCGGCTGAACGAGGACGGGATGCGCGCGGTGGTGAAGAGCATGGCGGCCATCTCGACGGTCATGGGCTACTCGAGCATCGCCGAAGGCGTGGAGACGCTCGAGGAAGCGGCCGATCTCGTCGGCTTCGACTACGGGTTCGCGCAAGGGTTCCTGTACAGCCATCCCGTGGGCGCGGCCGAGATCAATGCCCTGCTCGACGTGGACGGTCCGATAACGCCCGCCGTCGTCTCGTTGAAGTAGGCACCCGGCTGCGATGTATATGTCTCGATAACGCGTGCTAGCGCGGGTGCTAGCGCGGGTGCTAGCGCGGGTGCTAGTGCGCTGTCGCGGCTGTTCGCTGACGGTTGATGTCGCGGGGCATCGCTGACACTTCTCGGTTGGCTGTGAACGATTGGGTTCATGGCCGGGAAGGTGCTCGCGATGGACGTGAAGATGTTGGTGG
>JAUZEM010000552.1 GCA_030839005.1 Actinomycetota bacterium
ACGCGCGCAACGGCTGCTTGGCGTCGTACCCCAGCACGCGTGCGAAGTCGTTGCCTGCACCCGTCGGCACGACCGCGAGCCGTCGTCCCGTGTCGGCGGCCACGCCCGCGACCTCGGTGACGAGCCCGTCACCCCCGCACGCGACGAGGTCGTGCCCCTCGTCGGTTGCCGCGCGCGCGAGCTTCGTCGGCGCACCCGGTTCGGGGGAGACGTGCAATGCGATCCCCGCCGCTTTCGCGGCGCGCTCGAGCTCGGGAAGGAGTTTCTGCGTCCGACCCCGACCGGCTACCGGATTGACGATCGCGGTCCACGGCACGGCCGGAAGCTACTGCGTCGGCGCGGGTATCGTCCGCCCGTCCGCGCCCGTGCGGACGAGGGAGCCAGGTGATTTCCGAGCTCGACGGTCAGCGGATGCCGGCGCACGTCGCGATCGTGATGGACGGCAACGGTCGGTGGGGGCAACAACGCGGGCTGAAGCGCACCGAGGGTCACGCGGCCGGCGAAGAGGCGCTGTTCGACACCGTCGACGGCGCGCTCGACATCGGGCTGCGATGGCTCACGGTCTTCGCGTTCTCGACCGAGAACTGGCGGCGTCCCCTCGACGAGGTCCGCTTCCTGATGAACTTCAACGAGCGCCTGCTGCTCGAGCGTCGTGACGACCTGAACGAGCGTGGCGTCCGAGTGAGGTTCATCGGCCGGCGCAGTGGCAGGGTGCCGGGCCGGGTGCGGCGACGCATCGAGGAGACGGAGGCGCTGACCGCGGCGAATCGCCGGCTGACGCTGACGTTCGCGTTCAACTACGGCGGACGGGCGGAGATCGTCGACGCGCTCCGGGCCGTCGCCCGTGACGCGGCGGACGGCCGGATCGATCCGGGGAAGATCGACGAGCGGATGATCGCCCGTCACCTCTACGCGCCCGACATGCCCGATCCCGATCTGCTCGTGCGCACGTCGGGCGAGCACAGGATCTCGAACTTTCTTCTGTGGGAGCTCGCGTTCGCCGAGCTCGTGTTCACCGACGTGCTCTGGCCCGACTTCCGCACCCGCCACCTCGTCGAAGCCATCGCCGAGTTCCAGCGCCGCGACCGCCGCTACGGCGGCATCTAACCCCAAATCCCGCCAAACTGTTTGTTCGAATTCCGGCGCGTGGAGCCAGTTTCGCGCCAAACTGTTTGTTCGGATTCCGGCGCGTCGAGCGGGTTTCGCGCCAAACTGTTTGGTGGTTTTCGGGCAGCGGGCGGCGGGGTGGGCGAATTACACTCTTGTGATGCCCGGGCTGTATCGCGACGAAGGAGTCGTGCTCCGTACGATCAAGCTCGGCGAAGCCGATCGCATCGTCACCGTCCTGACCCAGGGGCACGGCAAGGTGCGCGCGGTGGCCAAGGGCATCCGCAAGACGTCCAGCCGGTTCGGCGGCCGGCTCGAGCCGATGAGTCGCGTCGCGCTCCAGTGCTATCGCGGTCGCGAGCTCGACGTCGTCACCCAGGCGGAGACGCTCGACGCGAATCGGGTGCTGCGGGAGGAGTACGGATTGCTGACGCACGCGGTCCCGATGCTCGAAGCGGTCGACCAGGTCGCGCAGGAGCACGAGCCGAATCCGGCGCTGTACCGCATGCTCACGGGCGCGCTCCGGGCGCTCGCGGAGCTGAAGAACCCGCTGGTCACTTCCGCGTTCTTCTGGAAGTTGCTCTCACTCGAGGGCATCCATCCCATGCTCGACGGCTGCGCCCGCTGCGGACGTGAGGCCGGCGGGGACGATGCCGCGCTGATCGCGTTCGACCTCGACGAGGGCGGCACGTTGTGTCGGGGGTGTGCACGCGGAGGCGGCTGGCCGTTGTCCCACCCTGCGCTCGACCTGTTGCGACGCATGCTCGGCGGCGGGTTGAACGGCGTGTTCGCACAACCGACCGGTCCGGAGACGCACGAGGTCGAGCAGCTCGGTATCCGCGCGGTGGAACACCACGTCGAGCGCCGCCTGCGTTCGACCGCACTTCTGTAGGTCTGGGGCGCTCCTCTGGCCCGGGTGAACGCGGGGCCGCGGACTAGCCTGGCTTCCCGATGGCACCGCCCGGCGACCCCAAATCGATGGAGCGCGTCGTAAACCTCGCGAAGCGACGGGGCCTGGTGTTTCCCTCGTCCGACATCTACGGCGGATTCCGCTCCACGTGGGATTACGGACCGCTCGGTGTCCTGCTCAAGCGCAATGTGAAGGACGCTTGGTGGCGGTCGATGGTGCAGCTCCGCGACGACGTCGTCGGGCTCGACGCGGCGATCCTCATGGCGCCGAAGGTTTGGGAAGCAAGTGGTCATGTCGCCACGTTCACCGACCCGCTCGTCGACTGCCGCAACTGCAAGGAACGGTTCCGCGCCGACCAGCTCCCCGATTCGGGCGCCTGCCCGAACTGCGGTTCGAAGGACACCTTCACCGAGGCGCGCAACTTCAACTTGATGTTCAAGACCCACGTCGGACCCGTGGAGGACGACGCTTCCGTCGCGTACCTCCGACCGGAGACGGCCCAGGGCATCTTCGTGAACTTCAAGAACGTGCAGACCACCACGCGCAAGAAGCCGCCGTTCGGGATCGCGCAGATCGGCAAGACCTTTCGCAACGAGATCACGCCCGGCAACTTCGTCTTTCGCACGCGTGAGTTCGAGCAGATGGAGTTGGAGTACTTCGTACCGCCCGACCAGGCGGCGAAGTGGTTCGAGTACTGGGTGGCGGAGCGCTACCGCTGGTATCTCGACCTCGGCATCCCCGAAGACAAGCTGCGCATCCGTCCGCACGACGCCGACGAGCTCTCGCACTACTCGGCGGGCACCAGCGACCTGGAGTTCGCCTTCCCGTGGGGTTGGGGCGAGCTCGAGGGCATCGCGAACCGCACCGACTACGACCTGACGCAACACGCGAAGTTCTCTGGCGAGAAGCTCGAGTACGTCGACTCCGCGAACGGGAACCGCTACGTCCCCC
>JAUZEM010000574.1 GCA_030839005.1 Actinomycetota bacterium
GCGCAGCGGAGCCGACCGTATGGGAGGCGCAGCGCGAGCGACCCATAGACATGGGAGGCGCAGCGCGAGCGACCCATAGAGATGTACATCAACGGCCCGCCGGTACTTAAGCCGGCGGGCCGTCGCACGCTTGCCGCCCCTGGGGGAGGGGGTCGAGAAGCGGTTCCGCAGGCATTATCGGCGGCAGTTGCCCGCGTATGAGGATTCAGCTCTCACTTGCCGGGTCGCGCTCGCTGCGAGGCGGGATACCCGCCTCGCGGGCGCTCGCCACTCCGCCAGTTCGCTTCGCGCCTCCGGCGCTCCGCTCACGGCCTCACAATCCTCCGGTCGCGGCGCTCAGCTCTCCATCACGGTGAAGGGGACCCGGCCCACCACCGCCCGGTCGATTTCGACCTGCCACTCGTAGCGTCCGGGGGCGAGGGGCAGTCCGGCGATGTTCACCGCGAACGGCGCGTCGAGCTCGCTGCCGGGAGCCAGCCCGGCCGGGCGACCGGCCTCGAACCGGCCCTGGAACTCGACCCGGGTCGCACCCGCACCGCCCTCGGCGGTCGGCAGCACCGGATCCTGGCCGTCCTCGGTGACCAGACGGGCCGTGAAGTCGTGCGGCATGTTCGCGGCGTCCCACGGAACCGAGATCTTCACGGCCAGGCCCATCGTGACCGGGGCGCCCCGGTAGATGCTCCAGCCCCCGCCGAGCACATACAGCTTGCCGGCTACTTCTTGAGCGTGGTCGCACAGCAGCAACGTGGTCTTCACTTCCACGACGTTAGGTCATCCCGAGTCAGAGGTCGTCGGCGTACTCGTCGGTGCCCGGGATCGCGGCGAGGAACGGGCTCGCGAAACCGCACCCGTCGACGCGCGGCGACAACGTCTTGAACGCCGCGAGCGGATCGCCGGCACACAAGCCGAGCACGAGCTCGTGCGCGGGTGGACCCGCCTGCGAGACGATCGTGCGCTCGAGGCGGAGTCCGACCACTGCCGGCAGATCGGCGACCGGCAGGTCGAGGTGCGGCGCCGCGTGTTCGTCGGCGACCACGATCGCCCCCGCGAACCCGCGGTCGAGCGCGACGATCCCGTCGACGGCGCCCGACTGCCAGATCCAGCGGTAGACGGCGGTATGTATGTGATCGCGACCCGGGAACAGCCGGTCCTGGGCGGCGATCGTCTCCATCTCGCGGCCGACCCATTCGTCCCACTCCGCCTGCTTGCCCGGCAACACCCATGCCACTGCGAGATACGAACCGCGGGCCGGGTCGCCGAACAGGCGACCGGTTCGCGGGCGCAACGCCTTGCACGTGCGGGTCGCGACGAACCGAGTCCCGGCGAACACTCCCGGACCGGCCTTGACCGTCGCCGGGAAGTGGTCGCGTTCGTACCAGCGGTTGAAGGCGACGGCGTGGCCCGGGTGCGGCTCGATGTACGAGACGATCGCGGTCCCGATCTCCACGCCGAGAGTCGAATTCACCGGGCAACCCGCTCCAGCGCGCCCCACAGCGCGCGTTTCGTGTGCGCGAGCGCGGCCGGAGAGTTGCGCGCGATCAGCTCGCCGAGTGCCTGGGCTTCGGCGGAAAGACGTTCGGGCGGATCGACCACCTGGGAACAGATGCCGAGCTCGTACGCGCGCGCCGCCGACAGCCGTTCGTGACGGCCGACAAACGCCATCCGCAACACCGACTCCATCGGCGACTTCTTCGCAAGGGCGATCGTCTCGTACACGCTCGCCTGGCCTACGGAGACGTGGGGATCGACGAACGTGGCGTCCGACGACGCGATGACGATGTCGGCGTCGGCCACGAAGTGCAGACCGCCGCCCGCGCACACACCGTTGACCGCCGCGATCACCGGCTTCCACACCTCGTTGTGCCACGCGGTGAAGCGGAGCTCGAACCGCTTCGTGCGTCGAGACTGCTCCCGAAGCGCATCGGGATCGCGGGCGAGCTGTGCCACGTCGAGCCCGGTCTGGAACGCGTGGCCGTCGCCCGTGTTGACGATCACGCGTACGGCGGGATCGTCGTCGAGCTCGCGCCACGCCCATTCGAGCTCTTCCATCATCCGGGCATCCATCGCGTTCGCCGCCGCGGGCCGGTGGAACACGAGCCAGCCGACCGGTCCCCTACGCTCCACCCGCAACGACTCGTACCGTCGAAATTCGCGCTCGGGCATGCACATCGGGCTTTCGTCGTGGCAAGTTGTCGGCATGACCGACGACGCACTGCCCTCGACGATACCGGGGCTCGTGTCCCGGGCCGCCGCCTCGTTCGCGGCGCGCGAGGGGCTCGTCGACGAGCGGGCGCGGCTCACCTTCGCGCAGCTGGCCGAGCAGGTCGGGCGCGCGGCGCGAGCCCTGGTCGCGAGCGCTATCGAGCCGGGCGACCGTGTCGCGATCTGGGCGCCGAACTGCTCCGAGTGGGTGATCGCCGCACTCGGCATCTTCACGGCCGGCGGTGTCGTCGTACCCCTCAACACCCGGTTCAAGGGCGGCGAGGCCCGCTACATGCTCGAACGCGCCGACGCGAAGCTGCTCTTCACCGTCACCGACTTCCTCGACACGAACTACGAGGCGGTGCTGCGCGCCGAGCCGGCGCTCCCCCAGCTCGGCGAGATCATCGACCTCCGCGGCCCGGGTTGGCGCGATTTCCTCGCGCGCGACGCCGGT
>JAUZEM010000615.1 GCA_030839005.1 Actinomycetota bacterium
CATCGAATGGTCGAGCCGGCGCAGGCGCAACCTGACCGCAGTCGACCAGCGACCACGGTGGTACAAGGCGCTCGTCGCGTACATGGCAGTGAGGCCGACCGTGTACACGAGCGCCGCCCATCGCACCGACGTCGTCGGCGCGAGGACGACGAGCACCAGACCGAGGATCGGCGACACGAACGCGGCAATCTCGTGGGAGACGCCACGATGGCGCGGCTTGACCGGCGGCCGAACCTCGATCCGAGGCGTCTGCTCCGATTCGTCCATCGCGAGTGAATAGCATCATCGCCTCATGACTGGCGACACCTGGACGGACGACGCCTGCTCGCTCGTCGACGCCTTTCGACGCGGCGAGCGCTCCCCGCGCGAAGAGCTGGACTCGACGTTCTCCGCGATCGAAAAGAGCGACCTCAATGCCTTCTCGTTCCTCGATCGCGAAGGCGCGTTGCGGGCCGCCGAGCACGCCGACCTCTCACGGCCGTTCGGAGGCGTACCCGTCGGCGTGAAGGAGCTCGAGCGGGTTGCCGGCTGGCCGCAGACCGAAGCGTCCCTCGTCTATCGCGACCGCGTCGCCACGCGTACCAGCACCCTGGTCGAACGACTGCTCGGAACCGGCGGCGCGGTCGCGGTGGGGCTCACCACCGCCAGCGAGTTCGGCGGACTGAACGTGAGCGTGACGAAGCTGAACGGCGTCACCCATAACCCGTGGCGTCACGGACGAACGACGGGCGGGTCGTCGGCCGGAAGCGCGGCGGCCGTGGCCGGAGGACTCGTTCCGATCGCGACCGGCGGCGACGGCGGCGGCTCGATCCGCATCCCGGCCGGCTATACCGGCTTGCTCGGGATGAAGGGCACCTACGGCCGGATCCCGCGTGGTCCGGACGCGTACTTCCGTCCGGGCACGGTCGTGCTCGGGTGTCTCGCCCGATCGGTGCGCGACGCGGCTCGCTACTTCGATGTGTGCGCCGGCTACGACGCGCTCGACCCGTCGAGCCTCCCCGCTCGCCCCGGGTGGGAAGCGGGCCTGGGCGCGCACGAGCTCAAGGGACGTCGCGTGGCCATCGTGCCGGCGCTCGGCGGCGTCACCCTCGAGCCCGGTGTGGAAGAGCAACTGCGCGCGTCGAGCGCGGCATTGATCGCGGCCACCGGAATGATCGAGGTCGACCTCTCGATCGACGTCCCGAATCTCGCGGCCCAGTGGATGATGGGCAACCTCGCGACGCTGCTCGCCGAGCTCGGTGACCGCTGGCCGGGCTGCGCGGCCGACCTCACCGACGAGGTGAGCGGCGGCCTGCTGCTCGCGCAGTCGATGTACAACCTCAACACCGCGGCCGTCGCCGAGACGCGGCGGATCCAGGCGAACGAGACGATGGCCGCGGCGTTCAACCAGGTCGACTTCGTGATCGCCGCGACCAATCCCGGCCCCGCGTTCGCGGCCGAGGCGCCGATGAGCAGCCCGTCCGCGAGCTTCATCGATTGGGCGAGGGCCAACCCCGTCACCCGGCTCGGCTTCCGAGGCGTGATGGGCGGCGTGCGCCTCGCGGGAGCCGTCTTCCCGAAGCTGCCGTCGGCGCTGCTCGACCTCGGATCGGAGTGGTTCCCCGATCTCGTGCACATGGGCGCGCTCACGATCATCTCCAACATCTACGGCAATCCCGCGGTGTCGATCCCGAGCGGTTTCGTCGACGGGCTGCCGGTCGGCATGCAGGTGCTCACGCGTCACCACGCCGACGAACTGCTCTTCGACGTCGCGCTCGCGGTCGAGCGGGAGATGCCGTGGCCGAAGGTGGCGCCGGAGCTACGCGCCCGCCGCGACGAGCGCTTCGAAGAGCGCGAGGTGTTCGGGCCGGTGGCGTAACAGCTCGGGGTGCCACTGCACCCCGAGCGCGAATCCGCACCCCAGCACCTCGACGCCTTCCACCAGACCGTCATCGCTGTGTCCGACCGCGACCAACTGCGACGCGAGAACGTCGAGGGCCTGGTGATGGAGCGAGTTGACTGCCACCTGCGTGGCGCCCATCACCTTGGCGAGCATCGATCCGGGCTCGAGTTTCACGTCGTGGATGCCCTCGTTGTAGTTCGGGAGATCGAAGTGACCGTCGTAGTGCTGCTGCAACGTGCCGCCCAACGCGACGTTGAGCACCTGGATCCCACGGCAAATGCAGAGCATCGGTCGGTCGTCGCGCACCGCGGCCGAGATCAACGCGATCTCGAAGTCGTCGCGAGCCGGATCGGCGGCCTTGGTCTCGGGCGCCGGTTCGGCGCGGTAGCGATCCGGGTTGACGTCGTCGCCGCCGGTCACCAGCACTGCGTCGACGCGCGCCAGACCCGCCATTGCATCGTCGGCACTGCCCATCGGCAGCAACACGGGAACGCCGCCCGCCTTGCGAATCGCCTTCACGTACGCGACGGGCGCGACGTAGTGCAGGACCTCGACCCCGGCACCATCGGCTACCAGGCTCGCGTGCGCAGTGATACCGATGAGCGGGACTCGCGTCGTCATGGAGCCGCCACGGAGGGAAGTGTACGCTCCGCGCGATGGACGTCGTGCTCGAGCCGGACGCGACGCCGCTCGTCCGGATCATTGCCACAACGCTGCGCGACTCGGCGGCCGATCCTGATGTCGCCCGCAAGGCCGAGCGCCTGCGCGGCGTGTTCGTCCTACGTTCCGAGAAGGATCCACAAGCGGTGACGATGCGCTTCGACCGCGGCCGCGTCGCACTGAGCCGCGGCGTCGCGCCCGACGCGCAGGTCGTCGTCACGGTCGACCTCGACAACATGAGCGGTCCCGACGCCGCGAAGCCCAAGGCGCGCGGGGCACTTCGCCATCTCCGGCTCGCGCTCGGAGTGTCGAAGCTGCTCGAGCCGAAAGCCCGCCCGTGGTCGGAACACGCGCATGCTTTCTGGGCCTTTGCCGGTGCGCGCCGCGGCATGCCCGAGCGACTCCGGGTCGTGTGCCTCGACGACGGCGCAGCCCTCGACCTCGGCACCGGGTCCGGCCCCGACGCGAATCCGAGCTCGTGCTACGAGGTCCACGGCTCCGCGCCCGCGCTCGTCTCGATCTTTTCGGGCAACTCGGTGTTCGGCCAAGACCTCCTCGAAGGCAAGGTGTACGCGATCGGATCGCTCCAACACGCGTCGGTCCTCACCGGCAGCTTCCTCGAGTGGATGATGCGAGGCTCCGCATGACGCCCGACGAGCTCGGGGCCTGGCTCGACGAGAACCGGATCACGACGGTCCGCACCGAGGGCGCGTCGCTCGACGGTCTCGTGCTCGGGAAGCATCTCAGCCGGGGCAAGTTCGAGCGTTCCCTCCCGCTCGGGCCCGCGCTGTCCGACCTCGTGTTCGCGTGGGACAACGGCGGTGCGCCCCAGCTCGGCTGGTGGGCCGACTTCCGTCAACCCGCGCTCGGTGACGTGCATCAGCGGCCCGACCTGTCGACGATCGTCGTGAGCCCGGATCGCCCGGGTATGGCGAACGTGCTGGTCGACCACACGACGATCGACGGCACAGCACTGCCGGTATGCCCGCGCGTGGTGCTGCGTGGCGTCGTCGACCAGCTCGCGGCGCGGGGCTTCACCGCGCTGTCCGCGTACGAGCTCGAGTTCATGTTGTTCCGCGAGTCGTACGACGACGCACGCCGCGCGCGCTACCGCAAACTGACGCCGATCGGCACGCCCCTGCCGCTGGGCTACACCACCCACAACGCCCACTACGTCGCCGGCTTCATGGACGAGGTCGTGCGCCGCCTCGACGGGCTCGGAATCGC
Organism: Actinomycetota bacterium; assembly: GCA_030839005.1. Taxonomy (GTDB): domain Bacteria; phylum Actinomycetota; class Acidimicrobiia; order IMCC26256; family PALSA-610; genus PALSA-610. The sequence goes on from JAUZEM010000615.1 coordinate 3,770, forward strand.
GTGGGAGGCGTGGAGCGACGAAGCCGCGCCCGGCCAGGTCGAGCTCAACTTCGTGCCGGCCGACCCGCTCAGTGCGGCCGATCGCGTGTTCCGCGCCAAGCAGGTCATCAAGGAGGTCGCGCTCGACCGCGGCGCGAGCGCCACGTTCATGGCGAAGGCGACCGCCGAGTTCGGCAACGGCATGCACATCCATCACTCACTGCGCCGCGACGGCGTGCCGGTCTTCTTCGACGGAAGGAGCGCAGACCATCGATCGGCCGGCATGCGGCATTGGATCGGCGGCCTCGTGGCGACCATGCCCGGCGCGGTGTCGATCCTCGCACCGACCGTCAACTCCTATCGGCGCATGGTCGGATTCGCCGCCGCGCCCACGACGCCGACCTGGGGCGAGGAGAACAAGTCGACCGCCCTGCGCGTGATCTCGCGCTCGGAGAAGCTCGCCCGCATCGAGCATCGCGTCGCGAGCGCCGACGTGAACGTCTACCTCGCACTCGCGGTGATCCTCGCCGGCGGCCTGGCCGGCATCGACGGCGCGATCGAACCGCCCCCCGAGCACGACGGGCTCGCATGGGGTGAACCTCCGGGCTACGCGCGACTGCCGTCGTCGATCAGCCGCGCGGCCGACGAGCTCGAGCACGCCACGCTGCTGGGGGAGGTGCTCGGCGATGCTTTCGTCGACTACTGGTTGCACGGTCGACGGTGGGAATGGTTGATGTTCCACACCAGCGGGGGCGACGCCGAAGCGACAAGCGTCACCGACTGGGAGCTCGACCGCTACTTCGAGCTCGTGTGACCGGTGCCCCACGTCTTCCCGAACCCCGAGACGTCGAGCACCTTGCCGGTGAAGTCGGCGTCGATCCGGGCAGCGAGGTAGCCGACGGGCGGGCCGACGTCGGCCGGGGTCGCCCAACCGGTCCAGTCGAAGTCGGGTCCGAACTCCATCGTGGTGTGCTCGGTCTTGACCGCGCCCGGCCGCAACGCGTTGATCGTGATGCCGAGCGGTCGCAGCTCGGGCGCGGCGGCCGATGAGAACCGCTCGAGCGCGGCCTTCGCCACCGAATAGATCACGTACCCGGGCGGCATAAGAGCGCTCACCTCGTGGGCAGCCGCGCCCGACGAGATGTTGACGATGCTGCCGCCACCACTGCGCTGCATGTGCGGCGTCACCGCGCGCGTGAACAGGTAGAGGCTGCGGACGTTGACGCGCATCGAGTCATCCCAGAGCTCGACCGTCGATTCGTCGAGTGGTGCGCGGGTGGGCGTCATCGCGTTGTTGATCAATACGTCGAGCCGGCCGAGCTCGGCGATCGTGCGCGCGACGAGCTCCTCGATGTCGTGCTCCTCGCCGATGTCGCAACGGATCGGCACGGCGGTGCCGCCCGCGGCGCGGATGGCATCGACGGTCTCGTGGATGGTTCCCGGAAATTCGCTCGTCGTCGGTTTCACTGTGCGCGCTGCGCACACAACCGACGCACCGCGCGCCGCGAGATAGATCGCCAAACCCTTCCCGATGCCCCGCGAGGCACCGGTCACGACGATCACCTTGCCTGCGAGCTCGCCAGTCATCGCGGCGACGCTAACGCGAGCATCGTCGCGTCGTGCCACGTGTATCGGAACGCTTCGATCGTGTCACCGGCCGGCGACTTGGAGATCTTCTCGCCGGCCCGGACACCGCCGATCGCCTCGTAGAACGACTGTGCCGCCGTGTTTTGCTTCAGCACCCATAGGTACAGGGCAGTGCACGGCGTTTTCGCGAGAACCGCCTCCGCGGTTGCCGACATGAGACGGGAACCGATGCCGCGGCGCTTCGAGCCGTGAACGACGTGCAGGTTGTCCACGAGCGAGCCCCACCTCGGATCGTCGTCGACGACGCTGTGGGCGAATCCGATCACGACACCGTCGAGCTCCGCGACGATCGTGCAGGTGCTCGTCGGTGGGGTCAGCACGAGGCGTTCGGTCCACGTGGCGAGCCGATCGGCGACAACGTTGCCGTCGAGGAACTCGTCCGAGTAGGCGCCGCGGTAGTTCCGACGCCAGCTGTCGGCGTGTAGCCGGGCGATCGCGCGGATGTCGTCCGGGGTCGCTGGGCGAAGCTCCATTCGACTCTGTCTTACATCGCCCAGGCGTCTCCGCGCTTCCGATTTTCTCGCAGCTCGGATCAGAATGGCGCATCTCGTTCGAAGGTGTTGGGTCGCGGTGCCGCCGCTCGAGTGACTATGCGGCGCGGGCTTGGGCGTCGTGGTTGTGTCGGTGGCGGTGGTGTTGCCAGCAGAGCAGCTGGAGGTTTGCGAGGTTCGTGGGACCGCCGCGAGTCCAGTGCACGACGTGATGGCCTTCGCAGCGGTCGGGACCTTGGTCGCATCCGGGCGCCTGACAGTGCCCGTCGCGCACGACGAGCGCTTTCCAGATTGCCGGCGGGATCGTTCGAGTGGCTCGGCCGACGTCGAGGACTTCGGACCGGCCGGCGGTGATGACCCGGCTGATGTCGCAGTCGCAGGTGAGTCGTTCGAGCGTGACCGCCGACAGGTGGCCGTCTCGACGCCGCTCGGCGCGGACGTGCGCGACCAGGTCCGGGGACGTGCCCGGTAGTTCGTCGAGGTCGACGACGACGGTGACGTGGGGCCGGGCGTTGCGGGTTGTGCCGAGGTCGCCGCGGTCGAGGGATTGGCGCATGAGGTTGGTGTGCGCGTCGGCTCGCCGTTGGGCCGGTGTTCGGGAATCATGATCTTGGAGATCGCGTTCCATCTCGGCCGCGAGCGCCGCGGCGTGGATCTCGCCGGCTTCGGGGTCGTACGTCCCGTTGGTGGCGAGCATGCCGTCGAGCGTGCGGGAGAGGTGGTATCCCCGACGCTCGTAGCGCTGCTCATCGGTTGCCGCACCACCGTCGCCGTCGATCGCATCGGTCACGTAGCGCACCAGTCGGCCCAGCTCTTGGGGTGTGTGCGTGCGGGCCGCGACGACGAGCGAGTCTTCGAGTTCGGACATCTCCGAGGCGCGTTCGGGCGTGTACGCGTTGGCGATCACCAGCGCGTGGCGCTGGGAGA
>JAUZEM010000018.1 GCA_030839005.1 Actinomycetota bacterium
GCGCGCATCGGCCACGAGGCGACGGTCTCGAAGGTCGGCGACGACCAGCTCTTCTACCTCCAGAGTCGAGGGTTGAGCGAACAACAGGCCACGGCGATGATCGTGAACGGTTTCATCGAACCGATCACGAAGACGCTGCCGATGGAGTACGCGGTCGAGTTGTCGCGTCTCATCGAGCTGAACATGGAAGGCGCGGTCGGTTGAGCCGCGAAGGGGCGGCTATCCCGCCGAGCAGCGAGCGCGACCAATTGGCATGACCGCCGCGTTCACAGCCGATGCTGCGCGCGCGCTCGGAGGGCCGGAGTGGTTGGTCCGCCGGCGGTTGTCAGCGGTCGAACGACTCGCCGAGGTGGCTTGGCCGACGCCGTCGGAAGAGATCTGGCGCTACTCGCGCATCGATCAGCTCGACCTCGATCGGTACCGCCCGTTCGCGCCGGAGGAGCTCGGGGCGCCGGGTGACGAGCGCGCCCCCGGCGGTGGCCCCTGGGCCGCCGAGGCCGGCAAGCACGCGGGCATGATCGTCGTGCGCGACGGCCGGGTCGTCCATCACGAGCTCGATCCTGCGCTCGAGGCGAAGGGCGTGCGGGCCTGCGGGATCGCCACGTGTGAGGACGATCAGGTCTCGACACTCATGGGGCGCGCGTCGGGCGCATCCGAAGACGCCTTCACGGTATTGCACGACGCCTTCGTCGCCGGGGGCGCGTTCGTGCACGTTCCCGCGGGAGTCGTGGTCGAGGATCCGATTCTCGTCCTCCATTGGTGCGAAGGCGACGCGCGCGCGTCGTTCCCGCACACGCTCGTGGCGCTCGGCGAGGGTGCGGAGGCGACCGTGCTCGATCGGTTCGGCTCTCCGCAGACCGACCACCTCGTCGACGCGGTCACCGAGCTGCTCGTCGACGACAACGCGCACCTGCGATATCTGACCGTTCAGGAGCACGGCACGCGCACCTGGCATCTCGGTCTGCTGCGCGCGCACGTCGGCCGCGACGCGACCCTGCGCACATCGGCGGTTGCGCTCGGCGGTGACTACGCGCGCCTGCGCAGCGAGGCTCTGCTGACCGGACAGGGCGCCGAGAGCGATCAGCTCGCGGTCTACTTCGGCGACGGGCAACAGATGCTCGACTTCCGCACCTTGCAGGACCACGACGCGCCGAACACCCGGAGCGACCTGCTGTTCAAGGGGGCGGTCGAGGACGAAGCGCGTTCGGTCTACTCGGGTCTCGTCCACCTGCGTCCCGCCGCGAAGAAGGCCAACGCGTCGCAGACCAACCGAAATCTCGTGCTCACCGAGGGCGCCAGCGCGGAGTCGATCCCGAACCTCGAGATCGAGGCGAACGACGTCCGTTGCTCGCACGCGTCGACCGTCGGACCGATCGACGACGAGCAGCTCTACTACCTCGAGTCGCGCGGCATACGACCCGAGGAGGCCGAGCGACTGATCGTCCTCGGGTTCTTCGACGACGTGTTCGAACGACTTCCCGTCGGCGCCCTCACGCGTGGTCTGCGGCGATCGGTCGTCGACAAGCTCGAGCACGCGCGCGCGAGGCGATGATGGGCACCCTCGTGCGCCTGTGCGCGCGTGACGACCTCGCGCCGGGCACGGCGCGCCGGTTCGATGTCGACACGCATCGGATCGCGCTCGTGCGCATCGGTGACGACTTCTACGCGCTCTCCGATCGTTGTTCGCACGCCGACTACTCGCTCTCCGAGGGTGACGTGTGGGAGGACGAGCGCGAGATCGAGTGCCCGAAGCACGGCTCGACCTTCTCGTTGATCACCGGCGAGCCGCAGACACTCCCGGCCACGCAGCCGGTCGCCGTGTACGCCACGCAGATCGACGGTGACGACGTCTCGGTGGTGCTGCCGTGAGCTCCGAGCACGTGCTGCGCATCGCCGATCTCCACGCGACCGTCGCCCGGCACGAGATTCTTCGGGGCGTCGACCTGGAGGTGCGCACCGGCGAGGTGCACGCCTTGATGGGTCCGAACGGCTCCGGAAAGTCGACGCTCGCCCATGCGCTGATGGGCAGTGGCGACTATGAGGTGACGCAAGGTTCGGTCTCGATCGACGGTGAGGAGCTCCTGGGCCTCGCGACGTGGCAGCGCGCGCAGCGCGGTCTCTTCCTTGCGATGCAGTACCCGGTCGAGGTCCCGGGCGTCCCGCTGGAAGAGGTTGTCGGCGCGGCCCTGGACGCGCGTGGGGCGCCGCGCGCCGATCTGCATGCCCGCGTCGTCGCCGAGGCACGGACGCTCGGGGTGCCCGACGAGCTCCTGGGCCGCGGCGTGAACACCGAGTTCTCCGGCGGCGAGAAGAAGCGCGCCGAGACGGTGCAGCTTGCCGTTCTCGAACCGAAGTTCGCGGTGCTCGACGAGATCGATTCCGGACTCGACGTCGACGCGATGCGCGACGTCGCGCGGCGGGTATATGCCCTCGCCCGTGAGCGGCACGTCGGTGTGCTCGCGATCACGCACTACGCCCGGCTCCTGGCAGAGCTGCGACCCGATCACGTGCACGTCTTCCTCGCCGGTCGCATCGTCAGGAGCGGTGGTCCGGAGCTCGCCGACGAGTTGGAGCGCACCGGTTACGAAGGCATCGCGGCGGAGCTCGGCATCGACGAGCTCACGGTTGTGCGTCCGTTCCCGGAGGCCGACCCGTTCGGCGACCCCACCATCGCCTCGAATCCCTTCGCCGACCCGCTCGCCTGACCCGAGCTACGTCGTCGGTGTCGTGTTCTTGGTCGGCTTTGTCGTCGGTGGCGCGTGGGTCGTTGTCGTCCGTTTCATCACGGTCGT
>JAUZEM010000399.1 GCA_030839005.1 Actinomycetota bacterium
CAGACGATCAGGCCACAGGATTCGGCGACGATCGGGGCCAGCGCCGGCGGAACGCCGACCGGAACGGTGACGTTCAAGTTGTTCGGTCCGAACAACGCGACCTGCGCCGCGGGTGGCGCAGCGGCCGTCTACACCGAGGCAGTTGGGCTGACGAACGGTACGGCCGGCACGTCGAACGGTTCGTTCTCCGTGAGCGTCGCGAGCGCGAGCACCTATAAGTGGCTCGTCGTGTACGGCGGAGACACAAACCACGACGGCATCACGAGCGCGTGCGGTACCGAGCAGTTCACACTCACCATCGACAACAACCACAGCTGACACAACGAACGATGACTGTGAGGTCCCGGGGCCGACGGCTCCGGGACCTCACGTCGTCTACGAGCAAGCAGCGAACACCGTGTAGCGCGTGCCGTACGGGCCCCAGGTGCGACTGACGAACTGATACGTCGTCGGCCCGTTCTGCGCCGGCATCGACGGACTCCGCGTGTGCCTTGATCAGCCGGGGCTGAACCGTTCGAAGAGCTCGGCCAGGGCGACGTCGGTGCCGGCCTGGGGGAGCGAGATGCCCCCGTCGACCACAACGGTCTGACCGGTGATGTAGCTCGCCCGGGCCGACGCGAGGAACAGGACCACCTCGGCGATCTCGTCGGCATGACCGATGCGCCCGAGCGGAATCGCGCGTGCGACCGGGTCGAAGACGTCAGGGAACTGCTCCCACACAGCAGTGAGCGGGGTGCGAACGTGTCCGGGGGCGACGCAGTTGACCCGGATCGACGGCCCGTACTCCAGCGCCCCACTCTTGGTGAGCGCGACGACGCCCGCCTTCGCCGCGGAGTAGGCGGCCTCGTTGCGGGTCGGTGTGAGCGCCGACACGGATGCGTTGTTCACGATCGCGCCGCGCCCGGCCTCCAACATGAGCGGCGCCGCAGCCCGAATGCCGTTGAACGTGCCGGTGAGATTCACGTCGATGAGCCGATGCCACAACTTGTCGTCGACGGTATGCAATGGACGCAGATCGCCGGTGCCGGCGTTGTTGAAGAGCACGTCGAGCCGGCCGGCCACGTCGGCAACGGCGCGCAAGACCCGGGCGAACGCCTCGCCGTCGCGCACGTCGAGCGCGTGCGCGCTCCCGCCGACTTCCTCCGCGACCCGCGCCGCGGTCTCGCCGTCACGATCGAGAACGGCAACGGCGGCGCCTTCGGCGGCGAACCGAACGGCGGTGGCGCGCCCGATCCCCGATGCTCCTCCCGTGATGATCGCCACCTGCCCGTCGAGCTCACCCACGGGCGGCGACGCTAACCGCTCCCTCCTCAGCCGTGCGCAGCGAGGGCGGCAACCGCGCCGCGCGCGTAGGCGTCCGCCTGGACGACGTCAACCGGACGGTAACGATCTCCGCACGGCGCGACCGCCTCGAGCAGCGCGAGGACCTCGTCGCCGCGCCGCATCGCGACCACGAGCACGCCGCGACCGTCGAGCGTCACCTGACGAACAGACTTGTTGCTTCGCACGACCGCGTGCGCCGCGGTCGCGTCGTCCGGCACCGACCGACGCGCCGTGAGCTCACGCTCGGCGGCCACCGGAACCTCCCCCGAAGGTCCGAGCAGCCGAAGCCGCGTGCAGTCGGCGCGGACGACGTCGGCCAGACCTGCCGCGAGCCGCCCGGCTGCGCGACCGATGCCGTCGCGCAAGTCGAGCAGCTCGCGATCGCCGGCGAGCACGCCCGAGAACATCAACTCGTTCGCAACGACGAGCGTGATGCGCATCGAATCTCCTCGCAGCAACGCCAGCCGGCGAAGATGACGGTCCTTCTCCACGGCGTAGACGCCGAACGCGACCGCGAGCGCGATCGCGCCGACGCGCACGATGCCGGTCGCCAGGAACACCGCGAACAAAGCGACGAAGCCGCTTGCGCCGAGGACGACTGCGATCTGTAGTCGGCGGCGCGCGATCGCCCTATCCGTGAGTGGCTGGTCGGTTGGTATCCCGACGCGCCGTTCTTCGAGCGCGATCTCACGTTCGAGCGTGGTGATTGTCGCCGGCATCGCTCTCCCTCTCGAGCTGCCCGGTCCGTTGTCCCCTCCCTCTCTACATCGAGCGGTCGGCGGGTCAGACTTGAGCGGAGACCTCGTAGACGACGCCGTGATCGCGGGTCAGCCACGCGATCCCGTTGTCGTCCGCGTAGCCGCGGCCCTGCACATTGAAGATGCGCAAGAAGGCGGCGCCCAAGGGATACGGGCCCCAATGCCACGTGCCGCGATGCAGATGTACACAGGTGTGGCGCGCCAGCGCGAACGCCCGAACCGTGTCGAAGTGTGCCGGTTCCGAGAAGTCGACGTCACCTGGAGCGACGACGACGACCGCATCGCCGCTCATCGGCATCAACGTCTGCGTGTGCGTGTCGTGGCGATTGAGCAGCTCACAGCGCAGCCATCCGTCAACGACCTCAAGCTCGTCGAGCGTGTGCCCGATGAAGTTCACGGCGCCGTCGTTCCAGAGGAACTCGAGGTCGGCAGTTGGGTTGCCGTCGTTCTCCTCGGGAGGCAGAGCGCCGAAGGGGGCGAACGACGCGCGCGTCGCCGCCTGCGCATCGAGCCTCACGGTCCGCATGTTCCATGTTTACTGCTCGCTCGCGCTACGCCTCCCATCCGGTCGGCTCCGCTGTCGCTTCCCCCTCTAGGCTGACGCGGGCGTCAGTCTTGCCTATCGCCGGCGTGGAGGTCACGAAATGGACGTGCGGTCGATCGAGGACGTCGAACCGGTCGTCGAGCACAACGGCACCGTTCCCGTTTGGTGGCTGGTGAGCCCACGCGAGATGTTCGACATCACCAAAGGCGGACACCTCGAGCTCGTGAGCGAATTCGAGGTCGCAGGCGGCGGATTCGTCGACCCGCACCACCATCCGACCCATGAGTTCTATTACGTCACCGCCGGTCGGGGAATCATGACCATCTCCGGCGAAGAGCGCGAGATCCGCCAAGGCGACCTCGTTCACATACCCCCGAACGCGGTGCACTCGTTGCGACCGGTCAGTGACCACGCGCCGATTCACTGCTTCGCGTTCGCAGTCGGCGTCGACGGCGCCGGGCCGGTCGACTACACGAGCTGACGAGTGGGCCGGGTCCTCGTCACCCGTCGTCTTCCGGACGGTGGGCTGGATCCGCTCGCGGGCCACGATCTCGTCGGACCGAATCCCGACGACGCGCCCTACACGCCCGAGGAGCTCTGCGCGAACGCGCGCGAGTGCGACGCGATCGTGTCGTTGCTCACCGACCGGATCGACGCCGGCGTGCTGGGTGCCGGAGCCGAAACCGGTCGGTTGCGGGTCGTGGCGAACGTCGCGGTCGGGTACGACAACATCGACGTGCGAACCGCGGCGGCGCTCGGCATCACCGTTTGCAACACGCCCGGCGTTCTCGACGACACGACCGCCGACACCGCGTTCCTGTTGATCCTTGCCGCATCGCGGCTCGCGTCGACCGCGGAAGCCGATCTGCGAACGGGTCGATGGAAGGGTTGGAGTGTCACCCAGTACCTCGGACACGACGTACACGGCGCGACCCTCGGACTCGTCGGCTTCGGCCGTATCGGACGCGCCGTCGCTCGCCGCGCCGAAGGCTTCGGCATGCGGGTGTTCCACCATGCGCGCCACCCCACGAACGAGCCGGGCTATGTCGGCGGGCTCGACGAGCTGCTCCCGGAGGCCGATATCGTCTCGCTGCACACGCCCGGCGGCCCCGACACGCACCATCTCATCGACGCGCGCCGGCTCGCGCTCATGAAGCCGACCGCGGTGCTGGTCAACACCGCACGCGGCACCGTCGTCGATGAGCGCGCGCTGGCCGAAGCGCTGCACCGCGGACGGCTATTCGCCGCCGGCATCGACGTGTACGAGCGCGAGCCCGAGGTCGATCCTCGATTGCTCAGCGCGCCGCGCACCGTGTTGCTCCCTCACATCGGCTCGGCGTCGCAGGCGACCCGCACGCGCATGGCCACGATGGCGACGACCGCGGTCGCGACCGTGCTCGCCGGCGGCACGCCGCCCAACGTCGTGACGCCCACTTGATCGACGCGTAGCCTCGGCGTCATGAGCGAGCGAGTACGCGGCGTCGTTGCGACCATGAAGAAGGCGCCGGTCACTGTCGAGACGATCGTGGTTCCCGATCCCGGTCCGGGCGAGGCCAAGGTGAACGTCCAGGCGTGCGGTGTGTGTCACACCGACCTGCACTACCGCGACGGCGGGATCGGCGACGACTATCCGTATCTGCTCGGACACGAAGCCGCGGGCATCGTGGAATCGGTCGGGCCGGACGTCACGGGCATCGCGCCGGGAGATTTCGTGGTGCTCAATTGGCGGGCGGTGTGCGGCGAATGCCGAGCCTGCCGACGAGGCCGCTCGTGGTACTGCTTCAACACCCACAACGCGACGCAGAAGATGACGCTCGCCGACGGCACCCCACTTTCGCCCGCGCTCGGCATCGGCGCGTTCGCGGAGAAGACGCTCGTGGCCGCCGGCCAGGCGACGAAGGTCGACGGGCGAGCCGATCCGACCGCGGCCGGCCTGCTCGGGTGCGGCGTGATGGCCGGCTTCGGAGCCGCCGCGCACACCGGCAACGTCGGGCGCGACGATTCCATTGCGGTGTTCGGCTGTGGTGGCGTCGGAAACGCGGCGATCGCCGCGGCCAAGCTCGCGGGCGCGCACACGATCATCGCGGTGGATCTCGACGCGCG
>JAUZEM010000094.1 GCA_030839005.1 Actinomycetota bacterium
CTCGAGACGTGGACGACCCGCCCCACCCCAGCAGACCTCGCGGCGGCGAGCACGTTCTCCACGCCGCCGACGTTGATGGCCTGCATGTGGGCGCGCTCGGACTCGAGGTGCGAGACGACTCCCGCCAGGTTGAAGATCGTGGAGACGCCGGCCGCGGCGCGCACGAGGCTCTCACGGTCGGTGATATCGCCGTGCACGGTCTCGCCGCCCGGCCCGTCGACGGTGCCTGGCCTGCGCTGCAGGACGCGGACCGTGCGGCCCTCCTCGAGCAGCCTCGGCACGAGGAGGCGACCGATGAACCCGGTCGCGCCGGTCACAAGGACAGCGCCGTCAGCCACCGGATGCGCTCCACAACGAGAACTCGAACCTCATGACCTCGCCGATCCTCCCTCGCGCCTCGGCATCCGGGAATCGGGCGCTCGGGCGACGACATCGACGGAGCCGAGCCGCGGCGCAACGGTAGCCGGACTTCTCTGAACGCCGCTACATCCTGTATGAACTGTCCGGATTACGCCGGAACCTTCACATCCGAGCCACGGTCGTTATGATCACATCCGAGCATGAGAGGAGATCGCATGGAACCACGGCCGACCCGCATCAGCCGTCGCACGTTCGCACAGATGTCCGGGGCCGCGGCGCTCGGGCTCGCGCTCGCGCCGGCGAGCGCCGTCGCGGACTCGTCTCATCACCGGCCCGTGGTCCGTCTGCTGACCGACGGCAACGCGGCCGACGTCGACATGGACCCCGCGCTGCTCGAGGATGCGTTCGCCCGCGTCGCGCGCCGCGCGACGGACGGGCGCTACCCCGGAGCCGTCGCGCTCGTCGCGCGCCACGGCGTCGTCGTCGGCGAGCGCGCGTTCGGGGTACGCGTCACCGGCACCGTCGAGCAGACGACCACCGACACGATCTACGACCTCGAGTCGATGACGAAGGTGCTCGCGACGGCGACCATCGCGATGCAGCTCGTGGAGCAGAGCAGGCTCTCGCTGAACGACCGCGTGGCGAAGTACCTGCCCGATTTCGCGGCGAACGCCAAGGGCAGCGTGCTCGTGCGCGATCTGCTGCGCTACTCCTCCGGTCTGCCGGTCGACAACCAGAAGGTCGACACGAACGACGTCGACGCGATCTGGGCCTTCATGCTCGAGACCCCGCTCGAGTACGCCATCGGTTCGTCGGTCGAGTACTCCGACCTGGGCTTCCGGATCCTCGGCAAGCTGCTCGAGACGATCCTCGGCGAGACCCTCGACTCCTACGCCAAGCGCGCGATCTGGGGCCCGCTCGGCATGCCCGACACGACCTACAACCCGGCGGCGTCGCTCGTGCCGCGCATCGCCGCGACGGGCCCCGGCTCGCTCGGCCTGCGTCCGGGTCCGCTGCGCGGATCGGTGCAGGACGACCAGGACTGGAAGGTCGGCGGCATCGTCGGCTGCGACGGCGTCTTCTCGACGGCGCGCGACGTGGCCACCTTCTGCCAGATGATCCTGAACGGCGGCACCTACGGCACCGCGCACATCCTCAGCCCGACGTCCGTCCGCCAGATGACCTCGAACCAGACACCGCAGGTGACCGAGGCCGCCACCGACCTGGATCCGACCACGAACCTGATCTCGACGCCGAAGGGCTACGGCTTCGAGCTGTGGACACACCGCTTCTCTCCCGGCGGCATGCGTCTCTCCCCTGGCTCCTTCGGCAAGTCGGGCGGGGCCGGCACGTTCATGTGGATCGATCGCGCTCGCGACCTGATGATCGTGCTGCTCACGAACCGCGGGCTACCGGTGCCGTTCGACCAGCCGGGCTGGAACCGCCTGATCGACGACGTGGCCGTCGCCGAGTTCTGCGACGGGGTCGTGCAGGCCGTCACCGAGTAAGGACCCAACGGGCGAGTCCGTCGCTCCTGCGAACCATTTGCAGTAACGGGGATGTCTGCCTATGCTCGGTCCGTGGCGTCGCTGCGCGCATCGGGCTCTCGCCGGCAGCGGATCGGGGGGTCGCTGACTCCCTCCGAGTGGAGACGCGCGGGATTGCTCGCGACGGCGATCGTCACCCTGCACGTCGTCGGCTTCGGACTCCTCATCGGAGTCGTCGCACCGGCGCACCTCGAGCTCGACACCGGCGCCTTCGGCATCGGCGTCGGCATCACGGCCTACACGCTGGGCCTGCGCCACGCCTTCGATGCCGATCACATCGGCGCGATCGACAACACGACGCGCAAGCTGATGTCCGACGGCCAGCGGCCGCTCGGGGTCGGGTTCTTCTTCTCGCTCGGACACTCGACGATCGTGTTCCTGCTCGCGATCGGCTTCGCGCTGGGCATCAAGGGCCTGAGCGGCGACATCTCGAACGACGGCTCGGCGCTGCACCGGGCCGGCGGCCTGATCGGACCGACGGTCTCGGGGACGTTCCTGCTGCTGATCGGGATCCTCAACCTGATCGTGCTGATCGGGATCGTCCGCATCTTCCTGCGCATGCGCCGCGGCGAGTTCTCGGAGCAAGAGCTCGAGCAACAGCTGAACGCACGCGGGTTCCTGAACCGCATCTACGGACGCGCGACCCGCGCGGTCACGAGCTCGTGGCAGATGTACCCGCTCGGGATCCTGTTCGGGCTCGGGTTCGATACCGCAACGGAGGTCGCGCTGCTCGCGACCGCCGGCACCGCCGCCGCAGGCGGCCTGCCGCTGTACGCGATCCTCTGCCTGCCGATCCTGTTCGCCGCCGGGATGTGCCTGCTCGACACGATCGACGGCGCCTTCATGAACTTCGCCTACGGCTGGGCCTTCTCTCGG
>JAUZEM010000100.1 GCA_030839005.1 Actinomycetota bacterium
CCTGATCACCGTCGAAGCTCTCGACCGCATCGTCGGGTCGCTGTCCGAAGGATGGACCGAGCTCGGCTGTCATCCCGCCGAGGTCGGCGACTTGCCTCCGGGGATGTACCGCGACGAACGGGAGCTCGAGCTCGCGGTCCTCTGCGACGATCGGGCGCGCGACTCGCTGGCCCGCCACCGCGTCGAGCTCGCTTCGTTCGCGGATCTGCCGCCTCGATGAAGCGTCGCACGATCGTCGTCGTCGGCGGCCTCGCACAACGCGCCGGCTACGGCGGCCACGCCTGGGTCTTCCTCCAGTACCTGCTCGGCTTTCGCCGCTTGGGCTACGACGTCTTATTCGTCGACCGGCTGGAAACCGAATGGTGCGCCGATGACGACGCCCGCCGGCGTTCCGCGGAGCAGACGCGCAACATCGCGTACCTCGAACGCGCGATGAGCGCCATCGGTACGCCCATTCCCTACGCGGTCCTGTGCGACGGCGGTACTCGGGTGATCGGTATGGAACGCGACGAGCTCATCGACCGCATGCGGCGGAGCGTGATGCTGCTCGACGTCATGGGGTTCCTCGACGACGACGAGCTCCTGGACGCGGCGCCGCTGCGCGTCTTCCTCGACGTCGATCCCGGCTTTCCTCAGATGTGGCGCGCACTCGGGTGGGCGGACCTCTTCACCCGTCACGACGCGTACGTAACGATCGGCGCGAACATCGGCCGCAGCGATTGCCGCATCCCGACGGGCGGCGTCGACTGGTTGACGACGCGGCCGCCCGTGGTGCTCGAGCACTGGCCGGCCGCGCGGGACGACGCGAGTACCGCTGCGATCACGACGGTGGCCGCGTGGCGCGGACCGTTTTCGTCGATCGAGTACGAAGGTGAGACGTACGGGCTGCGCGCGCACCAATTCCGGCGGTTCTCCGCGTTGCCGCGCCGAACCGACGCCTCGTTCGAGCTCGCGCTCGATATCGACCCTGCCGACGAGCGCGACCGCGACCTGCTGCTCGGCGACGGATGGGCGCTCGCCGAACCGCGCGACGTGGCGGCGGACGTCGGGAGTTACCGCTCGTACGTGCAGCGCTCGCGCGCCGAGCTCATGATCGCGAAGGGGATGTACGTGCAGGCGCGCAGCGGGTGGTTCAGCGACCGCAGCGCCTGCTATCTCGCATCCGGACGCCCGGTGCTGGCCCAGGACACGGGCCTGCGCGACCGCTACCCGCTCGGCGCCGGCCTGCTCACGTTCTCGACCCTCGAAGAGGCGGTCGTCGCAGTGGAACGGCTCGACCGTGGCTATGCACACCACGCCGTCGCCGCTCGCCGAATCGCCGAGGAGTACTTCGACTCCGACCGCGTGCTCGGCCTGCTGTTGCGTGAGCTCGGCGTAGCCGCATCCGCGTAGTCGCGCACCAATCGTCGTAGCCTTTCCTCGAGGCTCCGCTTGCGATCGCGGTTGGCGATGGCCCGAAGGAGTTCGGAAGATGCCGCAGTTTCCTCCTTGGCACCGGCAAATAGTGGCCTGGCCGGAGGCGGCGCGGATGCGTCAATCGCAACTCCGGCAGGTCGTCTCCGAGCTTGCCGGACGGACACGCAGCCGCTGCGAGCAGTTGCCCGGCGCGATGGTCGGTGAGCTACGCCGGCGCGTGAACGTGCTGGACCTCGCGACCAAGCACGACGTGGCAGCTCAGAGCAGGCTCGGAAGAAACCGCGTGTCCTTCGTCCTCAAGGAGTTTCTGGACGCGCAACGCGACCATGACGAGGCACTCCTCGAGTCGCTTCGTTCGGAGCTCCGCGAGGAGTTGCAGAGTTTCGCCGCGGCCATCGATGACGACTTGTTCGCGACCGACGAGCAGCCGTCGTCGACGGAGGCGGTAGCACCGAAGCGTGCGCCTGCGGACCTCGACCTGACGGACGACGACGACGAGCTCGATCTCATGGGCGAGGAAGCGACGACTCCGAAGCGAGGAAGTCGATGAGCGCGTCGGCAACCGCAACCGGGTGGGTGAACGGTCCGAGGTGGCTCGCGTCGGAGATCTCGACGTAGCCCGCGCCGGGGATGTTCGCGGCCGCCTCGCGGGCGCGCGGTGGTGGCGAGTCGATGTCGTGCTCGAACGCGACGACCAGGCAGGGAACGCGAATCGAAGGCCAGCCCTGCGTCCGCGCACTGTCCAGGGACCACGCGAGACACGCCTCGTACTGACCGAGCCGGCCGGGATTCGGCCACGCCGGCATGTCGCCGATCAGCGCGAGCCAACCGTCGACGATCGCGTCCTGCTGCAGGTCGGAGTTCGGCAGATAGCGCAGGGTTTCGGTCGCGAAGAACAGGGGCGGCAGGTCGTAGCCGAGTCGCGCGAGGTCGCGCTCGACCGTCGTGATCGCCTTCTCCCAGGACGTCGCGACGTTGCAGCTCCCGAGGAACGCGGCAGCGCGTGCCCGTTCCGGATGCTCGATCGCGATCGTCTCGGCGACCCAGCCACCCATGGAGTGGCCGACGAACGTCGCGGTGCGGATTCCCAGGTGGTCGCACAACCCGAGCGTGTCGGCAACGAGTTCCGCGACGGTGTACGGCGCGGGCGGTGACGACGACGGTGCCATCCCGCGGTTGTCGAACGTCACGACCCGGTACCCCGCGGCCGTCAGGGCCGGGACGATCCCGAACCAACCCGCGGCCGGTCCGCCGCAGCCGCAGATGAGCACGATCGCTTCGGCATCGGGGTCGGGATCGTCCGAGTCGTAGACGTCGTACGCGATCGTGACGGATTCCAGATCGACGGTCGGCATGGGTGCCAGCCTGCCCGCGCCGGAGTGCATCAGTCGAGAGACGGTGATCGCGTCACGAACGCGACGGCAGGTTCATCGTGCGGGTCGGGAACAGCTCCGACAGGAGCCACCGCGCGGCCCAGGTTGCGGCCGATGGCGGGAAGTGCCGGCCGTCCGGCCGCGGCCGGGTTCCCGCGACGAACGCGGGACACGGTGGGCCGCGCGGGCAGAGCTTCGCCGCGAGATCCACCAGCGTCACCGAGTCGGGATGTCGCGCTTGGAATTTTCGCAGGAGCGTGTCGAGGCGGACGTAGCCGGCGTCGTCGGCCTTCCGGTCGGTTGTTTCGGTACGTTGTGCCGGGTTCGGCGCCGCCGCCGCCTCGGTGACGACCACGACGCGGGCACCTCCGGCGGTGAGCCGAGCGAGCGCGGCATCCATGCGAGACATGATCTCGGCTTCCCACTGGGGCGTCTCCGCGACGACGGTGTGACCACCGACCACCAGATCGGATTTCTCCCAGACGCTCATCCAGACCACGATTGTGGGTCGCGCACGCGCGAGCGCGTTGCGCACGGCCCAGTCGACGAGCGCGTGACAACGATCCGAGTGCGGGGTGATCGATTCGTTACGGGTCGTCGTGATCTCGCCGCTGGCGATGCCGCACCCGAACACGACGCCCTGATAGGTCGCGATGCCGACCGAGCTCGCCGCCGCGTTCAAGCCGGGCCAGAGACTGCAGGCGGTCGAGTCACCAACGAGCAGGATGCGTTGCTCGCGCACCGAGGCGGGCAGCGCAAGCGGACCGCTACGGCGGTTCGCGTCGACGGCTTGGCGCGTTTCGGCCGGGCGCGGCGGACCACACAGGAGCGGATCGCCATACCCCCACAAGAACTTCGGTGGCCCCGACGCCGGTGGCCCAGTAGCCGGTGTCGCAGCGACCGTCGACGACACCGTCGCCTCGGTCGCTGTCACCGAAGAGACGACGGGAGTCGTCGAACCGGCCGACCTCGCCGCGGGAGCCGACGCGCACGAGGCCAGCCCCACGAACACCGCCGCGCCAGACAACCAAAGGCTGGCCTTCCGCCGAACTCCTCGCTCCCCGAACGCGCGACCGAGCATCGCTCCCATGCTGCATCAGCCGAGCAGCGAGAACGTGCTCACCTCCGCCGCTCGATCAGCGTGCCCTCGGAGCTGTATCCGACAGCGAAACAGCTTCTGTTGCCGGTACACGACACACCGTTCAGCGCATTGTCACCGCGGGCCGGGTTGGCGCTCGGGACGATCTCCCAGCTCGTCCCGTTCCAACGCTCGACGAGGGTGACGGAGTGCCCCCCGATCTTCTTGGTGAAGCTCCCGACGGCGAAGCAAGTAGTGGTGCTGGTGCACGACACCCCGGTCAAGGTGTTCTCCGGCAGGCCAGTGGGGTACGGGCTCGGGACGATCGCCCAGCTGGTGCCGTTCCAACGCTCGATAAAAGCGCCGACGGCGCCGGTGTCCTGTATGAAGTCGTAGGAGTATCCGACGGCGAAGCAGCTGGTGGTGCTCGTGCACGACACGCCGTACAGCGCACTGTTCGGCGCGCCGATGATCGTCCCGGGGCTCGGGCTTGGGACGACGGCCCAGCTCGTGCCGTCCCAACGTTCGACGAGCGGGTCGAAGGGTCCGGGCTCGTGGCCGACGGATCCGACGGCGAAGCAGCTGGTGGTGCTGGTGCACGAGACGCCGTAAAGAATGCTCTTCCACGGCACGATCGGCGGGATCGGGCTCGGGCTTGGGACAATCGCCCAGCTGGTGCCATTCCAATGCTCGACCAGTGTGTCGATCGCGCCGGAGATGTTCCCGTAGTCGCCGACGGCGAAGCAGTTCGTGCTGCTCGTGCACGACACGCCGTACAGCTCAGATCCTCCCGTGCCGGTCGGCTTGGGACTCGGGACGATCGCCCAGCTGGTGCCGTTCCACCGCTCGACCAGCGTGCCGGACGCGGAGGATCCGACGGCGAAGCAGTTGGTGGCGCTGGTGCACGACACGTCGTACAGCGCACCGGGCGGGTTGGGGCTCGGAACGATCGCCCAGCTGATGCCGTTCCAACGCTCGATCAGTGTTCCGGACCCGGAGTATCCGACGGCGAAGCAGTTGGTGCTGCTGGTGCACGACACGTCGTTCAAGACGCTGTCCGTCGTGCCGCTCGGGTTGGGGCTCGCGACGGGCAAGAATGGCGGGCCTACCCCGTGCGGCACTCCCCCTGACGCCGAGGCAGTCAGGGGAACAGCAACCCCAGTGGCCACGAGCAACACCACCGCGACGAACCGCAACCTGACGCGCGCCCGACCGCGAACCGTCGCCCCTAGTGCCCACACGAGAACCTCACCCCGTCCGTAATAAGAGCGCCGTGCGTCCCCGTTGTCAACTGGCGCCGGCGGCTCGGCCGCTGTTTGTCGCCCGGGCCGTCATCGGGACCTGGGCCCACGATCGGTAGCGTTCGCGGTCCGTGCTCCAAGACCTTGACATCGCCCCGAACACGTCACCTGTCGACGTGCTCGACGTGCTCGACGCGCCGGATCGCTCGCCACGCAGACCCTTGTGAAATTCATCGAGCCCGGAGGACATCGTGCGAACAATCGATCGTGCGCCGCTATCGGATGCAGAGCTGGCACGTCTCGATGCGTACTGGCGGGCGGCGAACTACCTCACCGTGGGCCAGATCTATCTCCTGGACAACGCGTTGCTGCGACGCCGGCTCGTGCCGGCCGATGTGAAGCCGAGGCTGCTGGGTCACTGGGGGACGAGCCCCGGACTCAACATGATCTATGCGCACCTCGATCGGGTGATCGCGCGGGACGACCTCGACTGCATCTACGTGATCGGTCCCGGACACGGTGGTCCGGCGATCCTGGCGAACACATGGCTCGAGGGGAGCTACACCGACACTTATCCCACGATCACGCGCGACGCGGCGGGCATGCAGCGGTTGTTCCGCCAGTTCTCGTTCCCGGGTGGCGTGCCGAGCCACGTCGCGCCGGAGACCCCGGGTTCGATTCACGAGGGCGGGGAGCTCGGCTATTCGCTGAGCCACGCGTTCGGCGCGGCGTTCGACAACCCCGACCTCGTCGTGGCGTGCGTGGTCGGCGACGGTGAAGCCGAGACCGGGCCGCTGGCAACGAGCTGGCACTCGAACAAGTTCCTCGATCCGGCCGGCGACGGAGCCGTTCTCCCGATCCTGCATTTGAACGGCTACAAGATCGCGAACCCCACGGTTCTCGCGCGCATCCCCGAAGCCGAGCTCACCGATCTGCTGGTCGGCTGTGGGTGGGAGCCGTATCTCGTCGGCGGCGAAGATCCGGCAGTCGTGCACCAGCAGCTCGCCGCGACGCTCGACCACGCGGTCGCGGAGATCCGCGCCATCCAACATCGCGCCCGCGCCGGCCGCGACCGGACACCGGCCCGCTGGCCGATGATCGTGCTGCGCACGCCCAAGGGCTGGACCGGCCCGAAGGAGGTCGACGGCTTGCCGGTCGAGGGGACGTGGCGCGCGCACCAGGTACCGCTGACCGATGTGCGCGAGAAACCCGACCACCTTGCCCTGCTCGAAGAATGGATGCGTTCGTACCGCCCGGACGAGCTGTTCGACGACGCCGGCCGGCCGCGCGCCGACATCGTCGAGTGGTTGCCGTGCGCCGATCGGCGCATGGGAGCCAATCCGCACGCGAACGGTGGGTTGCTGCTACGGGACCTCACGCTGCCCGACTTCCGCGATCACGCCGTGCGCGTCACGAGTCCGGGTGAGCCGGTCGCGGAGGCAACGCGCGCGCTCGGCGAGTATCTGCGCGACGTCTTCCGCCTGAACGCCGGCGCGCGCGACT
>JAUZEM010000129.1 GCA_030839005.1 Actinomycetota bacterium
GAGGCGTGGGAGCGGTTCGCCGCAGACGATTCGGCCTGGGTTGCCATCGTCACCGGCGTCGGTGAGGCGTTCTTCTCGGGCGCCGACCTCAAGAAGTACGTGCCGGAGATCACCAGGTTCCAAAAGGAGATTGCCGAGCAGGGCCGGGCCGAGCTGAACGGTTTTCGACTCGACGACGGCACGCGCGCGGTGTTGCGCAACTGGCCGCTCTACAAGCCCGTCGTGGCCGCGGTCAACGGATTCTGTACCGCGGGCGGTATGGAGATGCTCGGCGGCTGCGACATCCGCGTCGCGTGCCCGGAGGCCAAGTTCGCGGTCATGGAGCCCAAGCGCGGGTTGTTCGCGGGCGGCGGAACGACCGTGCGGCTGCCGCGCCAGATCCCGTGGGCCCAGGCAATGGAGTTCCTGCTGTGCGCCGATCTCATTCCCGCCGCGCGCGCGCTCGAGATGGGACTGTTGAACGCGATCGTGCCGCGCGAGGAGCTGCTCGACGCCGCTCGTGAATACGCGCGTCGAATGATCGCGAACGCGCCGCTCGCCGTGCAGGCGACGAAGCAGAGCGCGCTCCAAGGTCTGTACTTCGACGAGGACCTGACGAAGCAGTTGCGCGCCGCGGTTCGGGAGTTGCGCCAAGCGGCCGCCGAGGGAGCCGACCCCGACACCGTGGCCGCGATCCTCGAACGGCTCGGCAAGGAATTGCGATCGCCATTCGAGAAGGAATCGAAGCTCTCGAGCGCGATCTTCCAAACCGACGACGCCAAGGAGGGGCCGAAGGCCTTCGCCGAGAAGCGGCCGCCCGTGTGGCAGGCGCGATGAGCCGAAACCCGATCGACCCTCGAGCCCCGTGTGTCGTCGGTGTCGCGGCGCGCACCTGGCATCCCGACGAGGTCGACGACCGGGGCGCCCCGGAACCGCTCGCGATGTGGGAGGAGGTCGCCCGGGCGGCTGCGGCCGACTCGACCCGCCCGGCGGTGCTGGAAGCGCTCGACAGCATCCAGATCGTGTACTGCCAGACGTGCCAATACGACGACGCGGTCATGCGGCTTTCGTCGCGGCTCGGTATCGAACCCCGTCACCGTCACTACTCGGGGATCGGCGGTACGACGACGCAACAGCTCGTGAACGCGACGGCCGAGGGAATGCTCCGCGGCGAGCTCGACGTCGCGTTGATCACGAGTGCCGAAGCGCTCGCGACGCAGCGGGCGTACAAGAAGCGCGGCGAACGGTTTCCGTACTCGTTCCGACCCGCCGAGAAGCGACCGTACCCGTGGGAGTCGCCCCCGGACCCGATCGAGACGGCGCACGACGTGCTCCAGGCCTGGCTCACCTTCGCCGTGTTCGACAACGCGCGGCGGGCGCACCTCGGCGTCGGGCTCGACGCGTATCGCGCGGCCATCGGTCGGATGCTCGCGCCGATGACCGAGGTCGCGGCTGCGAATCCCCACGCGTGGTTCCGCGTGCGCCGCGACGCGGCCGACATCGTCGACGCGCGCCCCGAGAATCGAATGGTCGGCTACCCGTATACGAAATACATGGTGGCGGTCATGGACGTCGACATGGCGGCGGCGCTGATCGTGGCGACCCACGAGCGCGCCGACGCGCTCGGGATCCCGCCCGATCGGCGTGTCTACTTGCGGGGCTGGTGCGGCGCCAACGATCCGGTGCTCGTTGCCGAGCATCCCGACCTCGGTAGCTCGCCGGCGATGGCGGCCGCGAGCACGGAGGCGCTCGCGCGGGCCGGGGCCGGTGTCGACGACGTCGGCCACTTCGACCTGTATTCCTGCTTCCCCAGCTCGTTGCATTTCGCGGCCGATGCGCTACGGATGGATCCCGCCGATCCTCGGGGGCTCACAGTCACCGGCGGCTTGGCGTACCACGGTGGTCCGGCCAGCGGGTATCTCACGCACTCCATCGCCGCGATGGTCGAGCGGCTGCGGGCCGACGCCGGTGCCCTCGGGCTGGTCAGCGGCGTCGGCATGCACATGACCAAGCACGTCTTCGGCGTGTACTCGAGCGAGCCGCGTGCGGTGACACCACCTTCGACCGTCCCGCCGCCTGCGCAAACCCCCGTGGTGGCCACGCACGAGGGGGAGGCGACCGTCGCGGCCTATTCCGTCGTCCACGACCGCGAGGGCGGCCCCGCTCGGGCGGTCCTCGTCTGCGACCTGCCGGACGGCGGACGTACGTACGCGACCCTGACCGACGTCGACGTCTGCAAACGGGCCGAGGAGGAGGAGCTCGTAGGCGCAGCGGTTGAACTGGAGACCGAGCGCGTCGACGGCGTCTTCGGTCCCGGCACGGCCAATCGGGCGAGGAAGCGTGATTGACAGCGTGATTGACAAGGCGCGAAGCCATCCGTAGGTTCCACCGTTACACTCCTCGAATGTGACGTCGGTCACACTCGACAGGCACTTCGCAAAAGAGCAGTTCGCAACATCGGTCTGATACGTCGGAGCGCGAGCTCCGCCTCGAATCGGGGGGAACCGTGGTACGGAGTCGCAGGTCGCGCGCTACGACCGCAATGGCAGTCGTCGCCGCGCTCGCCGTGATCGCGTCCGCATGTGGGAGCAGCGCCAAGAAGGGCGGCTCCAACACGAACACCGGCCCGACGACGACCCTCGGTGTCGTCGGCGGCGACGACCCCAACGCCAAGCCGGTCGCGGGAGGAAGCCTCACGTACGGCATCGAGGCCGACACCGCCGGCGGGTACTGCCTGTTCAAGGCGCAGCTGGCGATCGGCGGCATCCAGGTCGCGCGCTCGGTCTACGACACGCTGACGATGCCGGGCGCCGACGGCAAGATCCACCCGTACCTGGCCGAGTCCGTGACGGGCACCCAGAACAACAAGATCTGGACGATCAAGCTCCGCCCGGGCATCAAGTTCCACGACGGCACCGCGCTCGACGCGCAGGCGGTGAAGGACAACCTCGACCACTACCGCAAGGACAACCTGCTCTTCGTGTTCGTGTTCGCCGATATCACCGCGGTCGACGTGGTCGACCCGCTCACCGTGAAGGTGACGAGCAAGGTGCCGTGGAGCGCCTTCCCGTGGTTCCTCTGGAGCAGCAGCCGCGTGGGGATCATGGCCGAGGCCCAGATGAAGTCGCCCGACTGCAACACGAAGCTCATCGGCACCGGGCCGTTCGAGTACGTGTCCTGGAAGTTCGGCGACAAGTTCGTCGCCAAGCGCAACCCGAACTACTGGTACAAGGACCCGAAGACCGGACAGCAACTGCCGTACCTCAACCAGATCACGTTCGTGCCGCAAGAGGACGGCGCGAAGCGCACATCGTCGCTCGAGGCCGGCGACTTCCAGGCGATCCACACCTCGGATGCGCAGCAGGTTGTGAAGATCCGCAAGGACCGCGACGCCGGCAAGCTCAAGGACACCGAGTCCGACAAGTTCACCGAGGTCGGCTATGCGATGCTCAACGCCACGCCGTCGTGTTCCCCGAGCCCGTGCACGCCGTCGCCGTTCAGCCACTTGTCGGCGCGCCAGGCGTTCGCGTACGCGGTCGACCGCGACACGTACAACCGGCTGCGCAACGACGGCATCCAGCAGAACGCATCCGGTCCGTTCGCTCCGGGAGTCGACGGGTATCTCGCCGACACGGGCCTGGTGTCGTTCAGTCCCGAGAAGGCCAAGGCCGCCGCCGCGGCGTACAAGCAGGAGACCGGCAAGGACTTGACGTTCACGCTGAACCACACGGCGGACCCGTCGACGACGCAGGACGCCGTTCTGATCCAGCAGATGGTGCAACAGAACGCCGGCGTCAAGGTGCAACTCCACTCGGTGGCCGACCAGAGCACGTTGATCGACATCGCGATCTCGCGGAAGTTCGACGCGACGCTCTGGCGCAACCACCCCGGGGCCGACGACGACACGCAGTACGTGTGGTGGCACTGCGCCAACTCGCCGCCGGCGGGAACCGACCCGAACGGCGCCCCCGCGTGCGACAACCCGGTGAACTTCGGCGGCTTCAACGACCCCGTCATCAACACCGCCTTCGACAAGGCCCGGCAGAGCAGCGATCCTGCGGTGCGGACCCGCCTCTACCAGGACATCAACAAGGAGTTCGCGAAGCAGCTGTGGGACTTGTGGTCGCAGTACTCGCTGTGGACGGTGGGATACAAGACCGACGTTCACGGCATCCTCGGCCCGGCGCTTCCCGACGGCGCGAAAGCATTCGAGGGACTCGCGACGGGGCACCCGGTCGACGGCTTGTGGTGCGACGCCGGGAAATGTTGATCGGCGACTGACGGCAGGCGGGAGCGAAGGAGAGGACGACGCGTGCGTGTGCTCGTGCGACGGGTGATCCAGCTGATCGTGGTGCTGGTCGTCGTCACGTTCTTCACGTCGATCCTCACCGCGCTCCTGCCGGGAGACCCGGTCACGACGATCGCTCCGTTCTCGTCGGAGCAGGACCGCGCGAACATCCGGAACCAGCTGAACCTGAACGAGAACGTCGTCGTGCGCTACGGCAAGTGGCTGGGCCACTTCCTGACCGGCGACATGGGGCGTGAGTACGCCGGAACCGGTGTGCGGGGACAGTCGATCTGGGGCCGCGTCAAGGACTCACTGCCGCGCTCGTTGCTGTTGATGCTCTACGTGCAGATCCTGACGTTGTTGATCGCCGTTCCGTTAGGCGTCTATACGGCGTATCGCGCCGGAACGCGCTTCGACGACCTCTCGAACGGGATCGCGTTTCTCCTGCTGAGCATCCCGGTGTACGTAACGGCGACGTTGATGTTGTTGTTTCTCAGCGTTCAACGACATCTTCTCCCGACCGAGGGCTGGGTTTCGCTCGGGAGTGATCCGGTCGGGCACTTCAAGCACCTCGCGATGCCCGTGATGGCGATCACCATCGGTCAAGTGGCGGTGTACGCACGCCTGCTGCGAAGCGACATGGTCGCGACCCTGCAGGAGGACTACATCCTGATGGCGAAGAGCAAGGGGATCAGCGATGGGCGCGTCCTGTGGCGTCATGCGTTGCGACCGTCGAGCCTGACGCTGCTGACCGTCGCGGGCTTGAACGTCGGCCAGCTCATCGGCGGCGCGTTGATCGTCGAGGTCATCTTCCATCTGAACGGCCTCGGCTTCGCGATCGGCGACGCCATTAACCGCCGCCAATACATCGCGTTGCAGGACTACATCGCCGTGGTCGCGATCGTGTACGTGCTCGTCAACGTCGCGGTGGACATGCTCTACCGTGTGCTCGACCCGAGGATCCGCGGTGCTCGAATCGGCTGACAC
>JAUZEM010000368.1 GCA_030839005.1 Actinomycetota bacterium
GCCGACTGGGTGCGATTGTGTGCCGAGGCGCCCGCGCGCACCTTCGGGCTCTGGCCCGCGAAAGGAAATCTGCGCGTCGGCGCCGACGCCGACGTGGTCGCATGGGATCCCGCCCGCGACCAGTCGCTGGATGCGGGAGCGTTGCACATGGCCGTCGACCACTCGCCGTATCACGGGATGACGGTGACCGGATGGCCCGACCTGGTGTTCGCCCGCGGTGAGCTCGTCGCCCGCGATGGAACGTACGTCGGCGAACCCGCGCGCGGCCGCTATCTCCGTCGCGGGCCGCGCGGCGCATAGCCGCGTTCATGAAAACCTCAGCCCTCGGCATTCAGATAGTTGTAGATCGTGAACCGGCTCACGCCCATGGCATCGGCGACGCGCTCGACCGATCGCCGTAACGCGAACGCGCCCCGGTCGTCGAGTGCGCGCACGGCGAGCTGCTTCTGTTCGCGCGACATGCGCGCGAGCGGGGCGCCGACCTCCTGCTCCACCGCCGCCATCATTCGTTCGAGCGATCCCCGCATCCCGGGCAGCCGGAGGCCGCCGACGACCTCGCCCTCCCACTGGAGCGGGATATCGCCGGCCCGAACGTTCCTCGGGCCGACGAGCTCGGCGCCGAGCGAGTCGGCGACGGGTTCGAGCGCGCGCAGAAGGGGGTGGCGCGCGGAGACCATGCGGCGAGCGTAATGGCGGTGCTCGTCACGGCTGCATGAACACGCCGCGGGCCGAGTTGACAGCTTTCTCGCGTCCCGGAACGCTGGCGCGGTGACGACACTGATCCGCAACGGCATCGTCTTCCCGATGGTTCCGGGAGTCCGCGACGCGCTCGATCCGGGCTCGCTTCTCATCGACGGCCCACGCATCCTCGCCGTCGGCGCAGTAGACGCGCTCGATGCCGACCCGCGCACCGCCGGCGCGGAGGTCGTCGATGCGACCGATCACGCCGTCCTCCCGGGTCTGCACAATTGTCACCTGCATTCCGGCCTGCTGCGGGGCACGGCGGAGTCGATGTCGCTGTGGGACTGGCTCAAGGCGTACGTCGACCCCGCGCACAAGGCGCTCACGCCCGAGATCGCCCGCGTCGCCTCGCTGCAGTGCTACGCCGAGGGCCTGCTCGCGGGCACGACGTCGGTGATGGACATGTGGCGGTTCATGGAGGGATCGGCCGACGTCGCCGCCGAGCTCGGGTTGCGCGCCACGCTGGTCCCCTACGTCGCCGACGAGGTGGGGTTCGACTTCTTCGAGAGCATCGCGTCGAACCGTCGCCTGCTCGAATCCCACGCCGCCGCGGCCGAGGGGCGCGTGCGCACGTGGGTTGGCCTGGAACACCTCATGTACTGCACGAAAGAGTGCTTCGCGCAGGCGGTCGAACTGATGGACGAGTTCGGGTGCGGGCTGCACACACACTCGTCGGAATCGACCTGGGAGGTCGAGGAATCGCTGAGGCGCTGGGGCCGGCGCCCGATCGAGGTGTTCTACGACCGCGGCATCCTGGGTCCGCGCACGGTCGTCGCGCACTGCGTATGGCTCTCCGACCGCGAGATCGAGCTCCTCGCGCAAACCGACACCGCGGTCGCACATTGCCCGACCTCGAACATGAAGCTCGCGTCGGGCGCGGCGCGCGTGCACGATCTGCGGCGCGCCGGCGTTCGGGTGGGCATCGGGAGCGACGGCGAGAAGGAGAACAACAACCTCGACCTCATCGAGGAGATGAAGGTCGCTTCGCTCCTTCAGAAGGTGACGACGCTCGATCCGACGACGGGCGACCCGTGGGATGTGCTCGCGCTCGCGACATCGGAAGGCGCGGCTGCGATCGGCCTCGGGGAGACGACGGGCACGCTCCAACCCGGCAAACGCGCCGACGTGATCACCGTGTCGATGCGCGGGCTGCACACGACGCCGATCATGCACGGCGAGCTGTTCAACGTCGCCGCGCACCTCGTGTTCTCCGCGTCGGGGCGCGACGTGCGCGACGTTTGGGTCGACGGCCGCCCGCTGGTTCGAGCCGGTCGACCGCTCACCTTCGACGTCGACCACGTACGCGCCGAGGCGCAGGCGGCGGCGGAGGAACTGTTCGAGCGGCGCGCCAAGGTGGTCGAATCGATGTGAGCCGCCCGCCGCGCCGGGATTGAGTGTTGCTCACACTCCCTGGATGCGCGCGCTGATCGTCCGGTGCCGGCGCAACATGTCGGTCTCGCCCGGCGCCACGATCGTTCCGTGCCGGACAACGAGCTTGCCGTGTACCACCGTGTGGCGCGCCGACAGCGGCCCACACCGCAGCCAGGCTTCGACGGGATCAGACAACGCGCCCGCGAACTGGACACCGTCGAGCGGCCAGCAGACGAGGTCGCCCATCGCGCCCGGCGAGAGCTGGCCGAGCTCACCTTCGCGACCGAGGCAACGCGCGGAACCCCGCGTTGCGATCTCCAACGCGTCACGCGCCCCCATGGAGGCGGGACCTCGGCGTAGGCGGCCGAGCAACAGCGCGTTGCGGGCTTCCATCCACAGTGACGCCGAATCGGTCGACGCGGAACCGTCGCACCCGAGGCCCACCGGCGCGCCGGCGGCGCGCAGCTCGGGTACCGGCGCGATCCCGCCCCCGCCGATGAGCATGTTGGAGCTCGGACAGTGCGCGACGCCGGTGCCCCACTTCCCCAACCGCACGATCTCGTCGTCGTTCGGATAGATGCAGTGCGCGACCCACGCGCGATCACTCCCCCAGCCGACTTCCTCGAACTGTTCGATCGTTCGGCGCCCGAACACTTCGGACGCGAAGCGGTCTTCGTCGGGATCCTCCGCGAGGTGCGTGTGCAGACGCACGTCGAGACGCTCGGCGAGCTCGGCGGTCGCCCGCATCAGCTCGGGCGTCACCGAGAAGGGCGAGCACGGCGCCAACGCGATGCGCACCATCGCGCCCCACGCCGGGTCGTGATGCAAGTCCACGAGTCGCTCACTGTCGGCCAGGATCTCGTCGTCGTCCTGCACGACCGAGTCCGGCGGGAGACCTCCGTCCTTCTTCGACAGGCTCATCGAGCCGCGTGTCGGATGGAAACGAAGCCCGACGTCGCGCGCGGCACGGATCTCGGCCGAGATGAGATCGCCTCCACCGCGCGGGTGCACGTAGAGGTGATCGGTGCTCGTCGTGCAGCCGCCGAGCGCGAGCTCCGCGAGACCGATCCAGGCCGACACATACACCGCTTCCTCGTCGAGCGCGGCCCAACGTGGATACAGCGTGGTCAGCCACTCGAACAACGTGCCGTTCACGGCCGGCCGGAAGCTGCGCGTGAGGTTCTGGAAGATGTGATGGTGGGTGTTGATGAGCCCCGGGGTCACGAGGCAGCCACCGGCGCCGAGCACGCGGCCGGCGACCGGCGTCGGATCCGTGGAACGGCCGACAGCACTCACCACGCCGTCGGTGATCGCGACCCAGCCTCCCTCGAGCTCACGGCGCTCGTCGTCGACCGTCGCGACGAGCTGCGCCCCACGCACCAAGAGATCGCAGCGGTCAGCCTGAAATCGGCCGGTTCCCGTTGCGTGCGCTCCCGTCACCCTGAGGAAGGTCGCCGATCCGGCCCCGTATGGTCAAGTTGCACGGGCATCGGTTCACGATTTTGCGCCCTTCTCGGGTCCGGGCGTTCCCTCACACGGGGCATTGCCCGACCCATGAACCTCCGCTGGGGCGAGCTCTCTAAGCTCGCGACGGATGGGGCGAGCTTTTGCGATGATCACGGTCTCGGCACTCGTCGCGTCGTGTTCCGCGTCGAAACATGCCGCGCCGACCGTGCCTCCGACAAGTAGGACGACCACCACGATCGCGACGCCGGCGAACCTCGCCGTTGCGCACGTCGTCGCCGCACCCGCGCAGACGATCGACGGGTTTGGCGCGTCGGGCGCGTGGTGGCCGAACGATCTCGCGCGGTTCCCGCCGAGCGTGCAGAAGCGCGTCGCCGATATGTTGTTCTCCCCGCAGGGCATCGCGTTGTCGGGTTATCGCTACAACATCGGCGGCGGCGGTGTCGGTGTGAGAACACCGGCGCGCGCACCCAAACAAGTGCCGGCCGACACCGCCGGCCTGACGTTCGTGCGGGCCGCGAACGACGCGCACGTGCCGATCCTCACCGGCTTCGTCAACAGCGCTCCACCGCAGTTCACGACCAACGGAAAGTCGTGCGGCGGCAGCCTCAAGCCGGGAAGCGAAGCCGCATATGCGGAGTACCTTGCCGCCATCGTCAAACGGCTCGACGACGACGAGCACATCACGCTGCAGTACGTCAGTCCGATGAACGAGCCTGACAACAATTTCGGCGACTGCGGGCAAGAGGGCATGCAGGTTCCGGTCGCGCAGCGCGCGCTTGTCGTCCAAGCGCTCGGAGAGGCGCTCGCGCGGGAAGCACCGGACGCGAGGGTGATTGCCGATGAGACCACCGCCGACGCGATCCTCGCCGACGAGGCGCCGCGTTGGCTTGCCGTGCCGAGGACGACCCGATACATCGCGGCGATCGCGCATCACACGTACGACTTCCCCAACGACGCGCTGCGCCGGCTTCTCCCTCCCCTCGCCCTACGGTTCGCGAAGCCGACGTGGATGACCGAGATCTGCTGCTACAAGGGATCGGGCGGCGTCGCGACGAGCTTCGGCGCGCAGTACGACCCCACGATGACGCAAGGCTTGTGGCTCGCCGACCAGATCTACGACGACCTCACCATCGCGAACGACAGTGCCTGGTACTGGTGGACTGCGCTCTCGCCGGTCATCGGCTGCGACCCCAAGACCGATCCGTCGTGCGTGACCCGCGTCAACACGAAGGGTTTCAACGACGGTCTGCTGTATTACGACGAGAAGTTCGCCGCCGACGGCGTCACCGACATCTTTCCGACGAAGCGCTTCTACGTGCTCGGACAGTTCAGCCGCTACGTGCGTCCGGGCGCGATCCGTCACGATGTGCGCGGCGCGCCCAACGGTGCATCCGTCATGGCGTTCGAGCAACCCACCGGCTGGACCGTCGTCGCGTGGAACGAGGGCCGCTCCCAGGTGACGTTCGGTATTGCCTTGCCCTCGCCTGCATCGACGGTCGCTGCCGCGGTTGCGACCTCGGCGGAAATGCAGCTCTCGCCGACGACGGTGCCGGCCCGAACCGATACCGGCGCCTGGATCGCGCACATCGCCCCGCAGACCATCGTGACCTACACGTTCTCGAAGTAGGAATCAGAGGGGCGCGTCGGCGAAGCGCGCGAGCACTGCCTTCTCGACTCCGCTGATCGCGGTGTACAGGATCAGCGAGTACGCGGTGACGAGCACCGTCGCTGACCAGAGCATGTTGTAGTTCGACAGCGTCGTCGACTGCAGCATGAGGTAGCCCAGCCCCTTGCCCGTCGCGAGCCATTCGGCGAGGAGCGCGCCGATCAGCGCCAGCGGCGCCGCGATCCTCAGCGAAGCGAACACCGCGGGCAGCGCGCTGGGCAACTGCACCTTGCGCATGGTCGTGGCGCGGCTCCCTCCGTATGCTTGGCACAGGTCGATCGACGCCTGCGGTGTTGCGCGCAACGCGAGCGTGACGTTGACCAGCGTCGGGAAAAACGTGACGATCCCGGCGATCACCGTGACCCCCACGAGTCCGCGACCGAAGATGAGCGCGATGAGTGGCGTCATCGCGACGAGAGGTACCGAACGCAGCACCATCGCGACAGGCATGAAGGTCTGTTCGACCGAGCGGCGGAGGTTGAACGTGATCGCGCACACCAGAGCCGCGGCGGTGCCCGCGGCGAGGCCGACAAGAGCGTCGCGCAACGTCGTGATCGACGCGTGGTAGAGGGTCGCGCGCGCATCCGAGGCCTGCTCACTGCTGGTCAGGAAGCGCCACACCCCCAGCGGCGTCTTCCCGATGAACGAGTTGACATGGAACGCCCACAAGAACAGCATCCATGCGCCGAGCACCACCGCCAGCGAGACCGTCCACTGCAGCACTTTGCCCAGAGCGCGCTGGACACCGGAGCGATACGTCCGTGGCTCGAGCGCCGTGAGGGCGCTGACCGGATCGCCGACGACCGGAGGCATGTCCGAGGTCAT
>JAUZEM010000370.1 GCA_030839005.1 Actinomycetota bacterium
CCGGCTGGTCAAGGCGGCACGCCCCGGTAATGTCGCCGCAGTGCGTGCCGCCGTCGCTCGTCGTGGGGTCCTCGTCGTGGACGACGTCGCCGACCCGGTTCCCGGCCCGGGCGACGCGTTGGTCAGCGTCAAGGCGTGTGGAATCTGCGGCTCGGATCTGCACGCGCTGCACCACGCCGACGAGCTCGTCGCGATCGCGCGCGAGATGGCGGCGCCGTTGACGTTCGACCCACAGCTCGACTTCATCATGGGTCACGAGTTCACCGCCGAGGTGCTCGAGCTCGGCCCGCAGACCGAGGGATCGCCGGTGCGCACGGGCGATCTCGTCACCTCGCTGCCGATCGCGCTCACACCGACCGGGATGGAACCGGTCGGCGCGTACTCCAACCTCTACAACGGCGCGTACGCCGATCGGATGCGGCTGACCGCGGCGTTGTGCATGAAGGTCCCGAACGGTCTCGACCACCGACGCGCCGCGCTCACCGAGCCGATGGCGGTCGGCCGGCACGCGGTCGCGCGCGCCGCGATCACGGCCGCGGAGGCCGCGGTCGTGCTCGGTGCCGGACCGGTAGGCCTCGCGGTCGTGGCCGAGCTGCGCCGCCTGGGCGTCGAGACGGTGGTGGTATCCGATTTCTCACCACGGCGGCGCGCGGTCGCGCGGGCCATGGGCGCGAGCGTGGCCGTCGATCCCGCGGTCGAGGATCCGATGGACGCGTGGACCGCGGCCGACGGCCGGCGCACCCCGGTCGTGTTCGACGCGATCGGAGTTCCGGGCACCCTCGAGGCGGTGATCAAGGCGGCGCCACCACTGGGCCGCGTGTGCGTCGTCGGCTCGTGCATGCAACCCGATTCCCTGCGCCCGCTGCTCGCGCAGGCGAAGCAACTGACGATCGTGTTCTCGTTTGCGTACGACCCGTTCGAGTTCGGCGACACGTTGCGCGCGATCGCCGAAGGAGAGATCGACGTGACGCCGATGATCACGGGCGCGTGCGGTGTAGAAGGTGTGCCCGCGGCGTTCGAAGCGCTGGGCCATCCCGAGGAGCACGTGAAGGTCCTCGTCGAGCCGGGCGGTCCGGCGGTACCGGAGCGGATCTAGCCTTCGATCTTCTTCTTCAGCTCGACGACGGAGCCTTCGTAAATCGGCACGAAGAGCGCGAGCAGGTCGTCGGGCACGACCTCGACCGACCAGGTGACATGCGAGCCGCTGCCCTGCGGTTCGACGGCGATCGTCGCGAGATGCGACTCGAGGTTGCCCATCGGCGACTCGATGACCGAGTACGAGATCCGGCGCGCGCCGTCGTCGATCGTCCGCAACTGCTCTTTCACCTGGATGCCCATCATCCCGATGGTGCGGACGTCGCCGTCGACGGTGCACGTCTCGACACCCGGCATCCATTCGTCGAGCCCCCCGAACTCGCGCACGAGTTTCCACACTTCGTCGGGGCTGCGATCGATCGACACTTCTGCTTTACCGTCGGCCATGATCGCCATCATGGCATGCCGGCGCGACTACGCGTCCGGCGTTGTGACTACGTGTCCGGCGTCGTGAACGCGGCGCCCGGCACCGTGAAGGCGCCGCGATGCCAGCGGTCGGGCGTCGTGAGGACCGCGCGGGGATAGTCCTCCCACATCCACCGCGCAAAGCTGCGCCGTGTCCAGGGCGTGAGGTCGGCGGCGCGGATCGCGGCCCGGGCGCCGAGCGGTCTGCGCAAGACGTGCTGTAGCAAATGCGCGAAGCGCAGGTCGCGTCCGAGGGCTCGGTGCACGAGGCGGCGATAGTCGGCGCCCGTCGCGATCGCCTCGGCGGCGAGCATGCCGGTCTCGATCGCCTGGGCGATGCCCTCGCCGGTCATCGGGTCGACAACTCCGGCTGCGTCTCCTGCGAAGAGTACGCGGCCGTGCGTCAACGCGGCCGGGTCGTAACGCGACGGGATCGGCCACGCGCGCACGGGTTCGGTCGGCCGCGCGCGCGGTCCGAGCACGTCGCGTAGCACCGGTCGGGCCAACAGGTCGGGCCACAGCTCCCGGAGCTCGCGTCCGCGGCGGCCGTCGGAGCGCAGCACGCCGTAGCCCACGTTCGCGCGCCCGCCCGGCAACGGGAAGACCCACACGTACCCGGGCAGGAGATCGCGTTCGAAGATCACCCACAGGCGCTCGTCGTCGACCTCTTCGAAGTACTGGCGGGCCGCGTGCCACTCGCCGAGATCGCGGGGCGCGTCCGGCTCGAGCGCCCGGCGGACCGTCGACCAGTGGCCGTCGGCGGCGATCGCGAACGGGGCGGCGAGCACCGAGCCGTCGGCGAGCGTGACGCGGACGGCATCGGCGTCGTGCTCCAGGCCGTCGATCGCGCAACCTTCCCGGACGTCGACGCCGCTCCGGCGCGCGACCGCCAGGAGCGCCGCGTCGAGCGAACGGCGGCTCACCACCGCGGCGTGTGCCCCGTCGGTCGGGAGCGGGAGCCGGGCGCGGCGACCGGAGGGCGACACCAGGACCGTCTCGCGCACGAACGCCGGCTCGGTTCCCGCCAGCTCGCCGGCCGACACGCCCAACCCTTCCAGGAGTCGCAGCGCGTTGGCGGTGAGCCCGTCGCCGCACGTCTTGTCACGCGGAAAGCGCGCCTTGTCGACACAGACGGCCCGCAGCCCCCGCGCCGCGGCCGTGATCGCGGCCGCAGTCCCCGCGGGCCCCGCCCCCACCACGACGACGTCGACGTGCTCGGCCATCGGAGCCGACGGTACCGGTTCGCGCGGCGATCAGCGCACTTCGGCTCGCGCGAACAATTGACCGGACAGACCGACGAGGATCGCGGCCGAAGCCACGGTGAGCACCACTCCTCCGGCCATCGTGTGGATCGCGCGTTCGTTCGCGCCGGTCGCGGTCGCGGGATCGACCACGACGGCCAGTAGTCCCCGGAGCGGCGAGTAGTGCGAGATGAGACCGAACGGCATTTTGACCGGGTCGAGCAGGAACAGCAGCGGATATTGGACGAAGAAGGCGACGATGCCCGCGCTCGATCGCTTGGCCACGAGGGTCACGCAGTAGGCCATGGTCGCACCGGCCGCGACCGCGGCCGCGATTCGAAGGGCCTCGCCGACGCGGTGCGCGACGAACGTGCCGTCGACACCTTGTACGACGCCGTGCGCGGCGCTCCCGACGTACATCGAGACCGCGACGAGGAGCATGACCGCGATCGCGAACAACGCCGCGCCGATCGCGACAGCCGCGGCCTTCGCGCCGTGTACGCGCCAGCGCCGCGGTTCGAAGAGCAGCTGGGTCGTCAACGAACCGACGTTGAACTCCGCGCCGACGAAGGACGCGCCGAGCGCGACTCCGGCGAACAGCAATGCGACGCCGGTGCCTTCGAGCGCGTGTTCGAGACTCTTTCCGACATCCATCCGTGTGTCGGTCTCGCCGAGATAGATCGGTGTTTGATCGGCGCCGCCGCCGTTCTGCTCTGACACCCGACCGGTGACGGGATCGAAGTACGTGCCGTGGCCCCGGTGACCCTTGGCCGTCGCGACGCCGACGGAGATCACGACGATGAGGGCGGCGATCAACAGCGTTCCCCGCACCATCCGCCGGGAGAAGAATCGCCGGAGCTCGGCGTCGAGCTGTCTCACGACGGCTGCTCTTCGGTGAGCTCCAGGAACACGTCTTCGAGCGAACGAGCAACGGGCGACAGCTCCGACAGGTAGATGCCGGCGCGCGCGAGCGTGCTCGTCACCTCGCGACTGCGGCTTGCTTCGACGTCGACGACGAGCGCACCGTCGGCCTCGGGTTCGACCGTCCAGCCGCCCGCGACGAGCAGGTCGTGCGCGCGCGGATCGTCGACGCGCACGCGGTAACGCGCGTTCGCCCCTTGCAAGAGCTCGCTGACCCGACCGTTCGCGATGCACTTGCCGTGCGCGACGATCGCGATCCGATCGCACGCGTGCTCCACCTCCGAGAGGATGTGACTCGACACGAAGACGGTTCGACCTTCGGCGGCGACCGTGCGCATCAGGGTTCGTACTTCGAGAATGCCCGGCGGGTCGAGACCGTTGGCGGGCTCGTCGAGAATGAGCAGCTCGGGGTCCTTCATCAACGCGGCGGCGATGCCGAGCCGCTGCTTCATCCCGAGCGAATAGGTCGCAAAGCGGGTGTCGGCCCGCGCGCCGAGCCCCACGCGGTCGAGCATCGCGTCGACGCGCTTCGGCCCGATACGCCGCGTCCGGCCGAGGAGCTCGAGGTTGCGCCGGCCGGTGAAGTTCGGGAAGAACGAGGGCTGCTCGACGAGCGCGCCCACCCGGTCGATCGTGGACGAGAGGTCGTGCGGGATGTCGGCGCCGAGCATTCGGACGCGGCCGCGCGCGCCGCGCAACAGCCCGACCGCGGCTCGGATGGCCGTCGTCTTGCCCGCCCCGTTCGCGCCGAGGAAGCCGAAGACGCCGCCCTCGGGGACCGACAGGTCGAGCCCCGCGAGTGCCGTCACCCGACGCAATCCGGTTCGACCGCGACGGGTTCGGTAGGAAACCCGCACGTCCTCGAATTCGATCGCCGCGGCCAACCCGCACTCCCGTTCGCCTTTTCCGCCCGGCCCACTGACGCTCGGGAGTGACCTGATGTTGCACGTTTCGACGGCGCGGCGGGGGGATTGGCAGAATCGCGGTTCTCCGAACCGGCGCCGCGTGCCGATTCGCGCCCAGGACGAGGAGTCGTATGAACGTCGCCGTCTGCGTCAAGCAGATTCCCGACCCGGCCGTGCCGGGATCGCTGTCGGCCGACCACACGCTCGACCGCAGTGGCAAGCTCATCCTCGACGAGTCCGACAGCTACGGCGTCGAGATGGCTCTGCAGCTCGTCGACGCCGCCGGCGGTGGCGAGGTCACCCTGATCTCGATGGCGCCGAACGACGAGGTGTCGGGCCTGCGCACCGCGCTCGCGATGGGCGCGGCCAAGGCGATCCTCGTCTCCGATCCGGCGTTGGCGGGCTCGGACGCGCTGTCGACGGCCAAGGTGCTCGCCAAGAGCATCGAGCGCGCGGGCGACATCGATCTCGTCCTCGCGGCGGCCGAGTCGACCGACGGCTACACCGGCACGGTGCCGGCGCAGGTCGCCGAGCTGCTCGGCTGGCCCGCGCTCACCTTCTCGAAGCACGTGGAGATCGCCGACGGCAAGGTCAAGGTGCAGCGTCAGACCGAAGCCGGCTACGACGAGGTGGAGGCCTCGCTGCCCGCGATCGTCAGCGTCACGGCCGGTGTGGTCGAGCCGCGCTACCCGTCCTTCAAGGGGATCATGGCGGCCAAGAACAAGCCGGTCGACAAGGTCACGGCGGCCGACCTCGGCCTCGACGCGTCGCAGGTCGGGTGGGCAGGAGCGCGCCAGGAGATCACGAACGTCGAGCAGGCGCCCGCGCGCCAGGCGGGCGAGAAGTTCGATGACGACGGGACCGGCGCGGAGAAGATCGTCGCGTTCCTCGAGCAGTTGAAGGTGGTCTGACGTGAAGATATGGGTGTTTGCCGAGGCGGTCGACGACAAGGCCACGACCGCGACACTCGAGTTGCTCACGAAGGCGCGTGAGATCGGGTCGTCGGTCGAGGCGATCTACGCGGGTTCGGGCGACACGACGCCGATCGCGGCTTCCGTGGGTGCTCACGGCGCGACGAAGTTGTACGTGATCGATCCCGGCGACGGGTTGCCGGGTCAGGTCGCGGCGGCCGGGATCGCCCAGATCGCGAGCGAGGAGAGCCCCGACGTCATTCTCTTCGCGCAGACCTACGACGGTCGTGACGCGCTCGCCCGCCTGTCCGTCAAGCTCGACAAACCGGTGCTGACGAACGGCATGTCGTTGTCGGGCGACGCCGGTGGCCTCGTTTTCGGAACCGCGATCTTCGGCGGCGTGACGTTGGTCGACGTGAAGCTCACCGCCGAGGGTCCGGCGCTGATGGCGATCCGCCCGAAGTCGTTTGCGGCCGAAGAGTCGGGCGGCGGCGCGGCCGAGGTCGCGAACGTCGCCGCCGCCGACGCCGGACGCGCCGCGGAGGCGAAGGTGCTCGCTCGGCACGTCGAGGAGCAACAAGGACCGAAGCTCGAAGAAGCGTCGGTGGTCGTGTCGGGTGGTCGGGGCATCGGCTCGGCCGAGAACTATGCGCCGTTGGTCGAGGAGCTGGCCAAGCTGCTCAAGGGCGCGTGGGGCGCTTCCCGAGCGATCGTCGATGCCGGCTGGGTTCCGTACGCGCTACAGGTCGGTCAGACGGGCAAGACGGTCAAGCCCAAGCTCTACATCGCCCTCGGAATCTCCGGCGCGACGCAACACCTCGTCGGGATGAAGAACAGC
>JAUZEM010000441.1 GCA_030839005.1 Actinomycetota bacterium
CGGTTCACCAACGCGCTGGCGACCTCGTGGATGATCGGATCGCTGCTCTTCGCGCTCGTGCCCGTCGTCGTGATCGCGGTGTACGTCGTGAGCAAGGGCGCGGGTGTGATGAGCCTGAGCTTCCTCACCAAGAATCTGCCCATCGTCACGCAGTTCCCCGGCGGCGGCATTGCGCCCGCCATCGTCGGCACGCTGGTGATCACCGGGGTCGCCGCGTTGATGGCGATACCGCTGGGTGTGCTCGCTGCCATCTACCTCAACGAGTACGGGCGCCAGAGTCGCATCGCCAACGTGATCAGGTTCATGGCCGACGTGATGACCGGCGTGCCGTCGATCGTCATGGGTCTCTTCGTCGCGGCCATCTGGGTGAGCGCGGGTCTGCACTTCGGCTACTCGGGATTCGCCGGCTCGCTCGCGCTCGCCGCGCTCATGCTGCCGATCGTCATCCGGTCGTGCGAGGAGATGCTGAAGCTCGTCCCCGACGACCTCCGTCAGGCGAGCGACGCCTTGGGCGCGCGGCGCTGGCGCACGGTCGTCTCGGTCGCGATCCCTGCCGCCCTGCCGGGCATCGTCAGCGGCGCGATGCTCGCCGTTGCGCGCGCCGCGGGAGAGACGGCGCCGTTGCTCCTCACCATCGGGGTCACGAACAAGGTGCACGCAAACGTTTTCCAGGGCACGAACACCACGCTGTCCCAGGAGATCTGGTTCAACGCGCAGACACCGTTCCCGGCCGCAGCCGACCGCGCGTGGGGCGCGGCGTTGACGCTCATCGTCATCGTGTTCGTCTTCACCGTGGTCGCGCGCATCGTGTCGTCGCGCTTCGCGTCGGCCCGGCATTAGCCGGAGCGGCCATGCCCGGCGACTACTCGGGCTCGTCGCCCAGATCCCATTCGAGGATCAGGTGCTCGCGTTCCGCGTCGCGGGCAACGCGCTCACGGTTTCGGCGGAACTGTGGGTCGTAGACGGGCAACAACTGCAAACGGGCCATGGCCCGCTGCCGGAACTCGTCGATGGCCCGCTGGTCGCCGAACACCCGGTGGATCTCCCAATGCGGCGCGACCGGACCGGTGTAGACGACCCGCACGTGACCCTGCGGGGGGATCTCCTCGAGCTCTTCGGGGTCGATGGCCATCACGCACTCCTCGTCAGACGACGGGTCAGGGTAGCGCCGGTCCCTCCCGAGGACGGCTCGACCGGCGACGTTCGGTGCGCGCGGTGGGCGGACAGCGGGTCGGTTTCTCCATCCGTGGCGCCCACCGGCGCCGGAAATTCATCAAATGCCCACACGAATCATGGAGCCAAGCGGCCCTCCCGAACGTCTGAGAGTTTGTCGTCGGTTGGATCGGGGCAGTTGCAGTGATGGAGGCACCGACGAAAAGCTCCTGACGAAACCAGGGGTACGCGTCGAACCAAGGAATGTAGCGAGCCGTAAGGCTCCGTCGAAGGGGAGGTGATCGTGGACGAGACTCCCGAGGAATACGCCTGGATGCTCCAGGCCCGATGCCGGGGCGCCAGCCCCACCGAGTTCTTCCCGTCCGACGGTCTCGGCGTCGAGTCGGCCCAGCACGTCTGTGAGGGCTGCCCGGTGCGAACCGAATGCCTCGAGTACGCGCTGGTCAACCGGATCGAACACGGAGTGTGGGGTGGAGCGTCGGAGCGCGAGCGCCGCCGCATCCTGCGCCGCCGGCGCGACCTGATTCCCTCGCCGCCGAGCTGAGCGGAGCTGCCTCGCGTTCAGGCGTTCGTGCACGCATCGAGCAGCAGCTCGACGTCGTCGCGAGCCGAGACCTGGAACGGCACGGCACCCACGCCGAGCACGAGCGTGTCGACGCCCAGTCCCTCCCACTCGCGGAGTTGGGCACGAACCTCGTCGACGGTGCCGACGAGACGGCCGACCCGAAACGTCGCGAGATCGACGCCGTCGAGCACTCCCTTGGGCGACTGCTCGCGCAAACGCTCGTAGCGCCGCTCGAGGTCGGGCTCGTCCTCGCCGCACAGCGCGTACAGCCCGAGCGTCCGCCACATGGTCGCCGGATCGCGGCCGACCCTCTCGCAGGCAACGTCGATCACCTGCCGGCGTTCCCGGTAGGCCTCGGTGGTCCACACCCAGCAGGTATTCCAACCGTCGGCATGCTCTGCGGCAATGCGGAGCAACCGGTCGCCCTTCCCGCCGACGAACACCCGGGGCCGGGGTTGCTGCAGCGCGCGGGGTCGGTTGGTCGCATCGCGAGCGCGGTGGTGCGCACCTTCGTAGGTGAACGGGCCGCCGCCAAGGAGACCCTTGACGACCTCGACCGCGTCGACGAGGCGGTCGAGCCGTTCGCCCGGCCGCGGCATCTCGGTGCCGAGTTCGGTGTACTCGGGCGCGTACCATCCCGCACCGAGCCCGACGTCGAGCCGGCCACCACTCACGCAGTCGACCGTTGCCAACGCCTTGGCCAGCACCGCCGCGGGACGCAACGCCTCGAGCAGCACGAGCGTTCCCAACCGCACGCGCGGAACGGCACGCGCGAGCGCCGCCAGTGTGACGATCGGGTCGAAGCACCCCTCGCGCCGGTCCGATCCGCCGTACTTCGCGAGATCGAGGAACAGGTGGTCCGAGAGCCAGACCGAGTCGGCCCCTCCCTGTTCCGCGAGGCGCGCGTGCTCGACGATCGTCGCGAACCGCAGCGGTCGCTCCCCCGCCACCGAGTAGTCGTACTGCGGGAGCGCCAACCCGATACGCATCGGAGCGAGAGTACTCACGGCGCGGTGCCCCTACGCTTGCCGCGGTGCTGGAATGCGTCGTAAACGTGTCCGAAGGACGCGACATGCATCGGCTCCGCACGATCGCCCGCGCGTGTGGCCGGTCGCTCATCGACGTGCACACCGACCCCGACCATCATCGTTCCGTTTTCACGCTCGCCGGACCGGGTCCCCGCGACGCGGTCGGCGCCGCCCGATTGCTCGCGGTCGCCGTGGCCGAGCAGTGCTCGATCGTCGATCACGCCGGCGAGCATCCCCGCTTCGGGGCACTCGACGTCGTGCCGTTCGTGGCCCTCGGCCAGTCCGTGACCGAGCGGACACAGGCGGCCGAGGACGCGCGCGAGTTCGGCGAATGGTGGGCGCGCGAATTCGCAGTTCCCGTGTTCCTGTACGACGAGGCCGATCCCGACCAACGCGACCTCCCGAGCGTCCGCTCGACGTGCTTTCGCACCCGGGAGCCCGACTTCGGACCCGCCGATCCGCACCCCCGGCTCGGCGCGACCGCCGTCGGCGCCCGTCAGCCGCTCGTCGCGTGCAACTGCGTGCTGGCTAGCCCCGACGTCAGCGTGGCGCGCCGGATCGCCCGGGAGACACGCGAGCGATCGGGTGGACTACGAGGCGTCCGCGCACTCGGCTTCTTCCTGGACGAGGCGAAACGCGCGCAGGTGTCGATGAACCTCGTCGAGCTCGAGTGCACCGGGCTGCAGGACGCGTGCCTGCACGTTCGCGCCCTTGCCCGTGAGCACGGGACCGACGTCGCCAAGGTCGAGCTGGTCGGCCTCATTGCGCGCCACGACCTCGACCGCTGCACCGAAGACTTCCTCCGGTGGAGCCGCCTCGACGCGGAATCGACCATCGAGGCGCGGGTCGGCGCGGGCCCGCGCTGGTGGCCCGGCGACCCTCCGCCGGAACCCGCCTGAGCGCCGGGTCAGGCGCTGGCGAGACCGCGACGGGCGAGCGCCCGCTGGCGGCGGATGCGCCGGCGCTCCCGCTCGGACATGCCGCCCCAGATTCCGAACTTCTCGCCGTGCCGCAGGGCGTACTCGAGGCACTCGGTACGCACCTCGCAGCCACCGCAGACGCCCTTCGCCTCCTTGGTGGAAGCACCGCGCTCGGGGAAGAACAGATCGGGATCGACTCCGAGGCAGTTGGCTCGTTCCTGCCAATGCCGGTCGCCGGCGTCGACGTCGAGCTGAATCAACATCTCTCTCATCGGCTGCCCCCTCGCTCGTGATCGGACCGTCTCCCGGTTGGGCGTCCGGGAGGGGCCGGGCTGTGAATACCGCCGATGGAATTACAACGGCGTCATTCTGTCAACCCGGTGCACGGGGCGCAAGGGGGAGTTTCGAGATCGTCCGAAAACCGGCCGAAGGGCGTATACGCCGCAATCCGACCGAAACGTCCGCTCAGGCGTCGGCTTCGGCGCCGGCCTCGGGGGCGAGACGCAGCGACGCCGAGTTCATGCAGTAGCGCAAACCCGTCGGACGCGGACCATCCGGGAACACATGACCGAGATGGGCGCCGCAGTTCCGGCACCGGGCCTCGGTCCGCGTCATGCCGTGGCTCTGGTCGACGTGCTCTTCCACCGCCTGGTCCCCGAGCGCCTGGAAGAAGCTCGGCCAGCCGGTGCCGGAGTCGAACTTCGTCTCCGAGGAGAACAGCGGGGCTTCGCAGCAGACGCAGACGTACGTGCCGTCGTCGTGGCAATCCCAGTACTCGCCGGTGAACGCCGGCTCCGTTCCGGCGCGGCGAGTCACTTCGAATTGCCTCGGAGTCAGGCGCTGACGCCAGTCTTCGTCGTTCTTCCGAAGTTCGTCCTTCGGAAGCTCGTCGTGAGGGGTCTCGGGCATGTCATCTCCTTCGTCGAGCGGACCAACGCTCGCGCGTGGACCTGCGTTCCCGCACGCACCGATCAGCTGACAAATCAGCCGGCGCGGCGCTCGGAGCGCTTCTGGTCCAGGAAGTCGACGAGGACGTAGTCGCCGAGGGTCTCGGGGGTCGTATAGAAGGCGCGACCACGATTCATCTTCATCATGCGCTCGACGAACTCCCGCAGATAGAAATTGTCCTCGAGCATGAACGTGTTGATGCGGATCCCGTCCTTCGTGCAGCGCTGCACCTCACGCAGCGTCATCTCGATCGTGCGCGGGTCGGGGGGGTAGTCGAAGAATGGTTCGCCGTTCTCGAGAATGTGGGCGGTGGGTTCGCCGTCGGTGATCATGACGATCTGCTTGCGACCGGTCTGGCGGGCCAGCAGCTGGCGGGCGAGCAGCAACGCATGCTGCATGTTGGTGCCCCACTCGAAGTCCCACGTCGCTTCGGGTAGCCGCTCGGGCTTCACCTCGCGGGCGACCCGTCCGAAGCTCACCATCCCGAGGTAATCGCGCGGGAACTGCGAGCTGATCAGCGCATGCAGCGCCATCGCGACTTTCTTCGCCGCGAGAAACCGGCCGCGCATCTCCATCGAGAGCGACACGTCGAGCATGAGGACGGTGGCGCTGCGCGAGAGCTGCTCCGTGCGCTCGATCTCGAAGTCGTCGGGCAGCATGTGAACCGGCGTGCCCGCACCCTGACGCGTGATCGCATTCTTCAACGTCCGCCCGACGTCGAGGTGAAACGGGTCGCCGTACTCGTATTGCTTGTGCTCGTCGGAGCGCTCGTGCCCGAAGCCCGCGCGCTCGATCTCGTGTCGTCCCGCACGATCCTGCAGGAGACGGCGGAAGAGGTCGCCGAGGGCGCGCTGACCGATCCGCCGGATGCCCTTCGGCGTGAGCTCCATGCGTCCTTCGCGTTGTTCGATGAGCCCTGCCTCCTCGAGTTCCTTCGCGAGGTTCGCGAGCTGCCGGAGCGAGCGCGCCGCGTCGTCGCCGAGCAGCTCGCGCACCTTGTCGAGGTCGACCTCCGCCAACGGTCCGGGACTGGTCGCGTTGCGCAGGAGGTTCTCGAGGGCGTCGATGTCGCCGAGCTGGTCGAGCAGACCGCTCATGCCGTCGAGCGGCAGGGGCTCGTCGCCGCGGAAACGCATGCCTTGCCCCCAACCCGCCTGCGGGAACGCGTTCCGGAGGTTTTGGCCGAGCTGGTCGACCTGCCACCGCAGATCCATGTCTTCGAGCAGCGCGTTCGCCATCTCCTGCAGTTGCGCCCGCTGCTCGGGCGTCATCGAGTTGAGCAGCTGCTGCATCTGGGCCATGGAGCGCGCCATCTGCTCGAGCAGCTCGTCGAGCGTTTGCGGGTTGTCGGGGAAGAAGTCGCCGTAGCGATCCATGAAGCCGGCGAAATCGGGCTCCTCGCCGGCTTCGCGCTGCTCGAGCATGTGGTTGAGCTCGCCGAGCATGTCCTTCATGCGCTGCAACTGCTCGGGCGACATCTGTGACATGCCCTGGTTGAGCTGATTGAACATCGAGTCGAGGAGCTGCTTCTTGAGCTCCTCCATCAGCTCCTCGAAGTGCTGACGCGCGTTGTCGTCCATCCAGTCGTATTGCTGAAGGTCGCTCACGCGCCCGGCGAGGTCGGGCGGCAGCTGCTCCAGCTGCTCGCGGCGTTGCTGCGCGAGCTCGTCGAGCAGCTCCTCGCGGCGCTTGTCGCCCGACTGTTGGGCCTCGTCGACACGGCGATCGATGCCGGCGCGCTCTTCGGCGACAATTTCGTCGAGGCGGTTCGCTATGTCCTCGTACACGCCGCCGAGGTCGTAGCGGTCGAGTTGCTCGCGCCGGCGCTCACGCAATCTTTCGAGCATCTCCCGCATGCCCTGGACATCGCGGCCCTGGCGATCCTGGAAACCCTGCTGCATCATGCGGCGGAGCGCGGCGTTGAGATCCCCGTGGTAGAGGAGATCGTCGGTCATCTCCTCGAGCAACGCGTCGGCGTCGAGGTCGAACCCGACCTGGGTGCCGTCCCAGCGGGAGTATCGAGCACGGGTCGACATGCCGTTACCGTACCCCCGTGACGATCGGCGGGGATTTCTGGTGGGGCACCGCGGCTTCATCGACCCAGGCCGAGGGCGCGGCTCCGGCATCCGACTGGTTCGGGCTGGAGCGCTCCGGCACGATGCCGCCGAGCGGCGACGGCAACGGCTTCGCCGAACGGTTCGCAGACGACTTCGCGCTCTACGCCCAGCACGGGCTCGCTCATCATCGTCTCTCGATCGAGTGGGCGCGCATCGAACCCGAGGAAGGCCGGCGCGACGACGCGGCGATCGAGCACACGATCGAGGTGCTCACCGCGGCGCGCGATGCCGGCGTGGCGCCGTGGGTCTGCCTGCACCACTTCACGCTTCCGGGGTGGTTCACCGAGTACGGCGAGGGCGGTTTCGTCGACGACCGCGCCCGTTCCTACTACTGGGCCCGGCACGTGGCGGTCTGCGCGG
Organism: Actinomycetota bacterium; assembly: GCA_030839005.1. Taxonomy (GTDB): domain Bacteria; phylum Actinomycetota; class Acidimicrobiia; order IMCC26256; family PALSA-610; genus PALSA-610. The sequence goes on from JAUZEM010000441.1 coordinate 7,112, forward strand.
AGACGTTCGGCGATCTCGTGTTCGGCTGGAAGCCGATCAACGAGCCCGCCGCGTACGCGGGCATCTACCCGCACGGAAAGAAGCGATTCGACATGCTCGGCGCGATGCTGCTTGCGCAGCGCGACGCCTGGCGCGAGTTGCGCGGCGGCGGCAAGCCGGTCGCGACGGTTCACAACCTCTCACCGGTCTTCACCGTCGCCGACACCATCCCCGCCGACTCGATGCAGGATCGTCTCGACGCCATGATGTGGGACGTATGGATGCGCGCCGATCGCGACGGCGTCCTGGAGCTTCCAGGCCGACCGTCGCGCGAGGTTTCCGACCTACGTGAAGCGTGCGACCTCGTCGGTTTCTCGTACTACAGCGCGACGGGGGTCGACGCCGAGGGCGCCGTCGTGCCGTATCCCACTTCCGCGCGGGTCGGTCCGATGGGCTACGCGCCGTGGAGCGAAGGGCTCGCGATCGTGCTGCACCGCCTGCACGAAGAGCTGCCGGGGCGACCGTTGTTGATCTGCGAACACGGCATCGGCACCGACGACGACGAATGGCGGTGCGACGTGTTGCGCGAATCGCTCACGCTCGTCGAGCGCGCGCTTGACGACGGGGTCGACGTGCGGGGCTTCTTCCACTGGACAGGTGTCGACAACTACGAGTGGAACCACGGCTTCGACGTGCAGTTCGGTTGCTTCACGCGCGATCGCGAGCCACGCGGGAGCGCGGAGTTGCTCAGGTCGTATGCACAGCGGTGATGTCGGCGCATTCCCGGCACACGCCCTCGGGGATGACGCCGGCGCGCATCAGGAGCGCGAAGGCCTTGCACCCGAGACACAGGCCGAACACCGACTCCAAGGTCGCCGCGACGATCAACATCCCGACGAGGACGTCGGCGACGGTCGGTGCGCCCGCGACCCACGCGACGAGGGCGATGGTCGTGAGCGTCGCGCCGACTCCCTGAGCGAACCGTTTCGGCGGCCCGGGCACGGGGCGCTCCGCGAACGGCAGTCTCGGAACCGCGATCCTCGTCACGAGCTGCCCCAGCGGGCTCAGCTTGGGCCCGGTGAGAACCCGGGCGACGAAGCCGTACGCGAGCGGGATCAGCAGCCATCGCTGACCCGTGGCGAGCTCGACGGCCGAGAGCGCCATCACTCCTGCGGCGACGAGTCGCGCGGCCACCTCGTTGACCGGGTTCGGGAACGAGAGCAGGCGGGTTGCCACGCGTTGCACGGTACCGGCTAAACCCGACCCACAAAGTCGGCTTTCGGCCGTCCGTCACGTGTCCAATGCCGATTCCTCCCTCGCGACGATTCTTCGGAAGATTCGTCGCAACCCGCTGACCAGGAGCAATGGGGTCGGGCGCGAAGAATTCGGTGTCAGCCGCGGGAGCGGTACGACGCGCGCGTGCCGACCGCGTCCTTGTTCAGGCGCTTCGTCAGGTGCAGACCCTCCAGCACGAACTCGATGCCGCTCGCGATGCCCGCGGGAGATTCGCCGACGCCGAGATCCGAGAGCACGGCCGGCATCCCTTCGAGCCTCGAGAGCAGCTCGCGGTACTCGACCGCGGGAACGTCCTCGCCGGTGTGCACTATCGATCCGTCCTCGAATGACGCGATGATCGGCCCGAGGCGCTCGGGGCGCACGCGCGCCCGGAAGACCTCGAGCGTCGCCGCCTTCACGATGCGCTCGAGCACCTGGCCCTCGCGGCCGTCGTCGAGCGTCTCGATCTCGATCTTGCCCGACGTCGAAGCGGCGAGCGCGGCGAGATCGGAGACACGCGGCACGACTTCGCGCTCTCCACTCGCGAGCGCGCGCCGAGCTGCGTTCGCCACCAGCGTCTCGTAGTTCGAGATCGACAGCCTCGCCGAGACGCCGGATCGTTGATTCACGTGCGGGGAGCGGCGGGCGAGCTGCGAGATCTCGGCGACGACCTCGGTCATGAAATCGGGAACCGACACCTGGAGCCCCTCGCCGGTGAGGGGCCGCGCTTCCTGGTCGATGATCGCCATCTCGAGCTCGGTCTCGAGCGGATAGTGGGTTCGGATCTGCGAACCGAAGCGGTCCTTGAGCGGCGTGATGATGCGGCCCCGGTTGGTGTAGTCCTCGGGATTGGCCGTGGCGACGAGCAACACGTCGAGCGGCAGGCGGATCTTGTATCCGCGGATCTGCACGTCGCGCTCCTCGAGCACGTTCAACAGCCCCACCTGGATGCGCTCGGCGAGATCGGGTAGCTCGTTGATCGCGAAGATGCCGCGATTGGTGCGGGGCACTAGCCCGTAATGGATCGTGAGCTCGTCGGAAAGGTAGCGACCCTCCGCCACCTTGATGGGATCGACCTCGCCGATGAGGTCGGCGATCGAGGTGTCGGGCGTCGCGAGCTTCTCGCCGTAACGGCGATCGCGGTGCACCCATTCGATCGGGGTGTCGTCGCCTCGATCGGCGACGAGGTGACGGGCGTGGCTGGAGACCGGCGCGTACGGATCGTCGTTGATCTCACTCCCGGCGACGATGGGCATCCACTCGTCGAGCAGACACACGAGCTCACGGATCATGCGCGTCTTCGCTTGACCACGCTCGCCGAGAAAGATCATGTCGTGCCCGGCCAGCAACGCGTTCGCAAGCTGGGGAAGCACGGTGTCTTCGAAACCGATGACCCCTTCGACCAACGGACGCTTGTCCGCGAGTGCACGCACCGCGTTCGCTCGGATCTCTTCCTTGACGGGACGAGACTCCCAGCCGCTGGCGCGCAGGTCTCCGAGGGTTGCGGGACGGCTCATGGGGCGAGCATACGCTGGGGCCCGGTGAGCCGTCAGTCGCGCGCTTCGGAGGTCGTGAGCCTCTCCGGTGAGTGGCGCGCGCACGCATCCGAACCCGATCTTGCGAGAACCTTCGCGGAGACCGATTGCGACGACCGCTCGTGGGAGCGCGTTTCCGTTCCCCACCACTGGCGCGCGGAGCGAGCGTTCGCCCACCACGACGGACCCGTGCTGTACCGCCTGCGCTTCATCCACCGGGTAAGCGATTCCCCCAACGTCGACCTCGACCGGCGGCGTTGGTTCCTCGAGCTCGACGGAATCTTCTACTACGGCGACGCGTGGCTCGACGGCGAGTACCTCGGCGCGACGGAGGGATACTTCGCGCGCCACGCGTTCGAGGTAACTCGAGGACTGGGCGAGCGTGACGATCACGTGCTCGCGATCGAGGTCACCTGCCCGCCACAGCTCGATCGAACCGCGAAGCGAACGATCACGGGCGGCTACTGGCAGTCGCCGGTGTTCGACCGGTCACTGAATCCGGGCGGGATCTGGCGGCCGGTCCGGCTCGCGTCATCGGGACCGGTGCGCATCGATCGCGCACGCGTGCTGTGCGTCGACGCTTCCGTCGAGCGCGGGCGGCTCGCGTGCCACGTGACACTCGACGCGGCCGGCGCACCCCGCGGTGCCCGCCTGCACGCGATCGTGCGCGGACCCGCCGGTGACATGCTGCTCGACGCGTGGCGGGCCGTCACGCTCGCGGCCGGTACCAACGAGCTCGCGTGGACGCTGACCGTCGATGACCCGCCGCGCTGGTGGCCGCGAAGCCTCGGCGCGCAACTGCTGTGCAGCTTGGACCTCGACGTGGAGGTCGATGGCGTCCTGAGCGACGGGTTCTCGGAAGTCGTGGCCTTTCGCGAAGTACAACGACACGGATCGACGTGGTCGGTCAACGGCGAGCGCGTGTTCCTGAAGGGTGCAAGCTACGCGCCGGCACGTGCGCTCCTCGGCGAGGCCGACGACGCGCTGATCCGCGCCGATGTCGGGAGCGCGCTCGACGCGCATCTCGACCTCCTGCGCGTGCATACCCACATCGCGCCGTCCGCGTTGTACGACGCGGCGGACGAGGCGGGACTCCTTCTCTGGCAGGACTTCCCGATGGAAGGCGGGTACGCGCGAGGCGTGCGCCGGCAGGCCGCACGCCAGGCACGGGCGATGGTCGAGCTGCTCGGAAACCATCCGTCGATCGTGCTGTGGTGCGCGCACGACGCGCCGCTCGGCGACGACGCACCGGCGCGCGCCCTCGCGAACGCCACCGTGCCGACATGGGGGAAACAGGTACTCGATCGGTCGACGGCACACGCGATCGCCCGTGCCGACGGCACCCGGCCGGTCATCCGGAGCTCGGGCGCGGGCGACGACTCGCACCTGTGGTTCGGATGGCGGCACGGCACACTCGCCGGCCTCGGTCCCGCAATCCGGGCCGTGCCCCGCCTCGGTCGCTTCGTATCGGCCTTCGGCGCGCAGTCGGTGCCGGAGACGGCCGCGTGGATGCGCCCCGAGCTCTGGCCGCGGTTGGCGTGGGACGATCTCGAGCAGCACCACGGGATCGAACGCCGCGCGTTCGACGCGCATGTTCCGGTCCAGGACGCGAAGTCGTTCGACGAGTGGTGCGACGCGACACAGGCCTACCAGGCCGCCCTCCTGCAGTTGCAGATCGAGGATCTACGCCGCTGCAAGGGCTCACCGTGCGGCGGTTTTACGGTGTTCTGCCTGGCCGATCCCGCTCCTGCGGTCGGGTTCGGGCTACTCGACCACGACCGCGTCCCCAAGCGCGCGTACGACGCGGTGCGCGACGCATGCCGCCCCGTCCTGCCGATGGTCGATCCACGCACCGGCAACGTGCACGTGGCCAACGACACCCACCGGGCGATCGTCGATGCCGAGGTCGTGGTCGCGGTCGACGGTCGGGCGCGGCACTGGCGCGGCGAGATCGACGCGGACGCGGTGGTCTTCGTCGGATGCGCCGATCTCGACGACGCAGTCGACGTCGAGGTCGTGCTCGCCCACGTCGACATCGGACGCGTCGCGAACCGGTACCCGCTCCTGATCGTCGAAGCCGGACGCGCCACGCGCATGTGAATCCCCGCACGATTCGTCGCCGTTTCCCGGGCGCAGCCTAAAGTCCGATTCACAAGCTCACGAGTCCGAGTTGCAGCGAGTTGGAGCGAGTTGGAAACGATGGCGACCACCGCAACCCCGCCGACCAAACCGGTGAAGACGCCACCGCCGGGCCCGGCCCGGCCGATTCGCAAGCTCGTCCCGAACGGCCCGCCCCTGCTGCGGTTCTACCGCTCGTCAGTCGGCAAGAAATGGGTCATGGCCGTCACCGGCGTGATGCTGATGGGCTTCATCGTCTTTCACTTGATCGGCAACCTGAAGCTCTATCTGTCGAAGGAGGAACTCAACCTCTACGGCGAAGCGCTGCGCGACGTGCCGGGGCATCTCCTCCCGCGCACGGTGTTGTTGTGGGTCGCGCGCGGCGGGCTGTACACCGCGTTCGCCCTGCACATCCACTCCGCGTACGGCCTGACGATGACCAACCGCAGGGCGCGGCCGCAGCGATATCAGTCGAAGCGCGACTACGTGGCCGCCGACTTCGCGTCGCGCACCATGAGATGGACCGGCATCATCGTGTTGCTGTACCTCGTGTT
>JAUZEM010000528.1 GCA_030839005.1 Actinomycetota bacterium
GTTCTGTTAGCGTCTTGAGCGCGCGTGCGCATCCACCTCCGACTTTCGCTCGTACGGCGCGTGCTCCTCGCGGCCGTCGCAGTCGCGCTGCTGGCTCCGCCCGCAGCGGCCGGCGCGGCGTCCGATCCACTCGCGGTCGCGATCGATCGAGTCAATGCAGCCGAGCGTGCCGACAACCGGGCGACCGCCGAGTACGACGCCGCCCAGACTCGTTACTACGAGCTGCAGGACCAACAGGCCTCGACCCAGAGCACGATCGACAGGCTTACTGAGCAACAGCAAGACCTCGCGGCGCTCGGGCGCCGGCGCGCCATCGTCGCGTATCAGCGCGGCTCGCTCGTCATCGACGACGTGCTCGGCAACGGTTCCGACATATTGGACGCGGCTCGGCGTGCCACGATGCTGAACGGCGCCAACGCGCGAGGTGACGAGTTGCTGTCGCAGCTCGACGCGGTGACGAGCGACCTGCACGACCACCGGACGATGCTCCGCGATGAGATTGCGCACGCGAAGACGGCGCTCGACACGATGAAGAGCCGAGAGCGCGATGCCGAGCGCGCGCTCGCGACGGCCGGGCAGGCCGCGACCGAGCTGCGCGCTCAGCTCGCCGCACATCGACGCGCGCAGGAGCTCTCCGCGATCCTCGCGGCCGCGCGCGCCAAGGCGAGGGTCGTCCGCTCCGGCAACGGTGCCACGAACGGCGGTGGAAACGCGGGCCAGGTCATCGTGCGCGGCACGTGGGTGTGTCCGGTGCAGGGGCCGGTCTCGTTCACCGACACGTTCGGGGCCCCGCGCGGCGGCGGTCGCCGGCACCAGGGCAACGACCTGTTCTCGCCGGGCGGCACCCCGTTGGTTGCGGTAACCAACGGGTCGGTGTTCTTCCAGGGTGACCCACTCGGTGGAAATGCCGCCTACGTGCAAGGACACGACGGGAACACCTATTACTACGCGCACATGAGCGACTACGTCGGCGGTGCGCGTGCGGTGACGGCGGGCGAGCTCATCGGTCACGTCGGCAACACGGGCGATGCCGCCGGCGGCGCCACCCATTTGCATTTCGAGATCCGGCCCGGTGGTCCGAACGGCCGGGCGATCGATCCGTACGCCACGCTGGCCGCTCACTGTGGATGACGACGGGTAGGGTGGCCGGACCGATCGTCAGAAGCCGATCGTCAGAAATTAACGTCAGAAATTTCGAGAGGTGATTCCGACGGAACGGATCCAGCGACTCATCGATCCCGCATTCGTCGCCGCACTCGACTCCCGGCCCGTCGACGAGCTACGGGCCATGAAGGCGGAGTGCAACGACGTCGAGAACGCGCTCTCTTACCGGCGCCGGCTCGCGCAGGCCCGCATCGAGATCCTGGAGGCCGAGCACGATCGCCGGGTCCGCGGCGGCACCGTCGAGGACATGGTCAAGGACCTGCCGCGCATCCTGAGCGCGGAGTCCGGTCGTTCGTCGATCACCGACACGCGCCTGGCGCCGCCCGACGCCTCGGGCCTCGAGTTGCGATGGCCCGACGGGCGCGAGCAGCTGATCGCCGACACCACGCTCGCGCATCTCCCCCTGCTCCCCGCCGGCGAGCTGGAGTCGACCCTCGAGCGACTGCGCGCGTTCGAGCGTGAGCTCTCCGACCTCCGGAGCGCGATGCACGAGGTGATCGACACGGTCGAGCGCGAGATCGCGGCGCGGCAGGTTGCGGGAACGGCGGGCTGATGTCCGAGTCGTTCGAGTCGCTCGAAGCGCGACTGCACGACCTCGGCGGCTTCATCCGTGATCAGCGTCGCAACGCCCGGCTCTCCCTGCGGAAGCTGAGCGAGCTCGCCGGCATCTCGAATCCGTACCTCAGCCAGATCGAGCGTGGGCTGCGCAAGCCGTCGGCCGAGATCCTCCAATCGATCGCCCGGGGCTTGCGTATCTCCGCGGAGACGCTCTATGTGCGCGCCGGGATCCTCGATGCGACCGCCGACGGCGACCGGGCGGGCACCGATCCGGTGGGTGCGATCGTCGCCGATCCCACCATCAACGACCGCCAGAAGCAGGCCCTGGTCGAGATCTACCGGTCGTTCCAGGCCGAGAACCTCTCCCGCGACGCCGAGGCCGGCTGACCCGGACCCGCCCAGTCGGACCGGGGACGCAGCCGGGGTTAGCTACGATCCGGCGGATGTCCGTCCGCCGGATCGCCGTGTTTTCCATGCACACGTCCCCGCTCGCGCAGCCGGGCACCGGCGACGGCGGCGGTATGAACGTGTACGTCCGGGCGCTCGCGAGCGCACTCGCGCGCGCCGGCGTCGAGTGCGACGTGTACACGCGCGCCGATCACGGTGCCCAGCCGTCCCTCGTGCAGGTCGAGCCGGGATTCCGGGTCGTGCACGTGGACGCCGGACCGCGCGCGCCGTTGCCGAAGCACGCGCTGGCGGAGCTCGTCGATCCGTTCGTCGATGCGTCGATGCGGCGGATGCTCGAGCGCGAGCCCGTCGACGTACTCCACGCGAACTACTGGCTCTCGGGTGCGGTCGCGCACCGCCTGAAGCACGAGCTCGACGTTCCGATGGTCGCGACGTTCCACACGCTCGCTCGCGTGAAAGCCGAGGCGGGTGTCGACGACGATTCCGAACACCGAACGCGCGTCGAGCACGAAGTGGTCGCCTGTGCCGACCTGATGCTCGCCTCCACGAACGACGAGCGAGCACAGCTCGCGTCTCTGTACGACGCCGAGCTCGACCGGATCGAGGTCGTGCCTCCCGGCGTCGACCACACCGTCTTCTTTCCCGGTGATCGCGGTGCGGCGCGTCAACGCCTGCGGATCACCGCGCCCCGTGTGCTGCTGTTCGTGGGCCGGATCCAACGGCTGAAGGGCGCCGACCTCGCGATCCGCGCGCTCGCCGCCCTCGACGACCCGAAGCTCGCCCTCGTGATCGTCGGTGGACCGAGCGGTGGCGACGGCAGTGCCGAGCAGGCGCGGGTGCACGCGCTCGCCGAGGAGCTCGGAGTCTCCGGTCAGATCCACTGGGTGAGCCCCCGGCGTCACGATCGCCTCGCCGACTACTACCGGGCGGCCGACGTGTGCATCGTGCCGTCTCGCTCGGAGTCGTTCGGGCTCGTCGCGCTGGAAGCCGCCGCCTGCGGAACGCCGGTCGTCGCCGCCGCGGTCGGCGGCCTGCGCTCGCTCGTCGATGACGGGAACACGGGCTTCCTCATCGACGGCCGCGACCCCGACGACTTCGCGGCGCCCGTCGCGCGCCTGCTCGCTGACGAGATCCTCGCGAGTGGGATGGGTGCCAGCGCGGCGGCGCGATCGACCCGCTACTCGTGGAGCATGACCGCAGGGCGACTTCGCCGGCTCTACGGCGATCTCGTGTCGCGCGGGCTCGTGCGCTGCGATTGAGTCAGGGTCCGCGCGAGTGACCGACGAGCCACTCGATCCGCAAGCGCGCCAGGCCCGCCACGACCTCATCGCGGCGCACCTCGAGGGCCCGGTCGCGCAGGAGCCGTGGATCCAGACCGTCGAGTACGACGCCGAGATCCCGCGGTGGTACGTGCGCTTCGGGTGCGATGGTCGCGACGCGGCGACGATCTACTTCGATCTGCACCAGCGCACGCTGCGCTACGAGGTGTACTTCCTCCCGGATCCGCCGACGAATCAGCTGGAGCTGTATCGGTTCCTGCTCACGCGCAACCACCGGACGTACGGCGCACACTTCTCGATCGGACCCGACGGCGACGTCTACCTCGTCGGTCGGGTGCTGCTCGAGCACCTCGATGTCGCCGAGCTCGACCGCATCATCGGGGTGCTGTACGAGCTCGTCGAGCGGTGGTTCCAGCCCGCGATCCGGATCGGCTTCGCCAAGAGCTGAGATCGTCTAAAAATGTTTCAAGTAGTCTTGTAGTGCGTCGAAGGCGCGTGCTACCGTGCGTTTCGTCGACGGGCCCGAGGTGCGGGAGGGTCGGCCCCGTTCGGGGAAGTGCGGGGTCGGATCCGAAGGTTCCTCGGGCCCGAGCTCGTCTCACAACGGCCCCACAACGGCCGGCTGGTTCGGGGCGCGACGGTTACCCTCGTGAAGATGTCACGCGTCGCCTTGCTGGGTGGAGGAAAGATGGGCGCGGCCCTCGTCGGCGGGCTCCTCGACGGCCGGTGGGACGCCGACGCGCTGTCGATCGCGGAGATCGACAGCGAGCGGCGCGGCGCGCTCGAGCAGCAATTCCCGAAGGTCCGGGTCGTCCCGAGCGCGGCGTGGGCAGTGGCCGACGCCGATGTCGTCGTCGTCGCGGTGAAGCCGGGTGACGTCGAAGCGACCCTCGAGACCGCGTTACCCGCGCTGGGTGCCGGGACCCTCGTGTTGTCGATCGCCGCGGGGGTGACGATCGCCCGGATCGAGGCCTTCGTCCCCGAGCGGCCGGTCGTACGGGCCATGCCGAACACGCCCGCGTTGGTGGGGCTCGGCGCATCGGCGATCGCGGGCGGCACTCGGGCGACTGCCGAGCACCTCGATCTCGCGGAGCGTCTGCTCGGAAGTGTCGGGATCGTCGTGCGCGTGCGGGAACCGATGCTCGACGCCGTCACCGGCTTGTCGGGCTCCGGACCGGCCTACGTCTTCCTCGTCGCCGAGGCGATGATCGAAGCGGGCGTGCTCGTCGGGCTCGCGCGAGACGTCGCGACCAAGCTGGTCGTACAGACCCTGCTCGGCTCGGCCACGCTGCTCGCTCAGGATCCTTCGGGACCCGAGGCGCTGCGCGCCGCGGTGACGTCGCCGGGCGGGACGACCGCGGCCGGACTCCGTGAGCTGGAAGCGCACGGTCTACGCGCGGCGATCCTCGACGCGGTAAGCGCGGCGACTCTGCGGTCACGAACGCTGGGCGCGGGTTGATCCGCGGCGCGGGAGGCATGGGGGAAATGAGGTGAGGCAGGCTCGCAACCGTCCGCCGAAGCTCGTGCCGCACGCGCAAGCGCCGCGACCTGCGCCGCCGCCGACGCTCGAAGCGATGATCGAACGGTCGAAGGTCGCGGGCGCCGGCGGATCCGGACCGGGCTCGACCGAATTGCGTCGCACCGTGGAACGTCTGGTGGCCGGCGACCGTCGCGCGCTCGGCGAGCTCGAGCCGATGACGGGGCTCACGCTCGTCGACGCCTGGACGGCGGTCGGCGGCGCGTTCGGTGCGTCCGGCGATACGCCGGTGATCGACGCCTCGCGCACGATCGCGGCGACTCGTAGCGCCGTCGCCCGAGTGCTCGAAGCCGCGGCGCGGGGCGCGCGCGTCGCCGTGGCCACCGCGGCACCGGCGTCCCTCGTCACGTTGCACCTCTCGTTCGTCCGGCTCGCGCGCGCAAACGGTGCCGAGGTGGTCGATCTCCCCGATTTCGGTCCGATCCGCGCCGACGGCCGGACCCCCCGCTGGTTGCGGTGGCTGGGCGGGGTCGCCGTCGTCAGCGACGGTCAGTCGCTCTGCGACACGCGGGACGGCGAGGCGGCGCGCGAATGGATGTTCGCGATCCCGAGGCCGTCGCTGGTGATCGCCGACGGCCCGTACGCCGAGGTGGCCTGGGAGCGCGGGATCGAGGTCGTGGCGTTCGCGGGCCTCGACCGGCCGGGTTTGGCGCTTGCCGCGGCGGTCGACGGCCGGTGCACTCTCGTACCGATGCGCACCGATCGTCCGGCGCGCGGTTACCAGGTGCTCGAAGATCTGGTCGCCCTTCCCCACGTCGACGCGGCTCTTCCACTGACCGGCCTCCACTGACCGGCCTCCACTGACCGGAGTGTGATCTCTCACAGACAACGGGAGTTGACGCTCGACAACTCCGAGCCCACGGGCGTACGCTCGGTTTCAGCGGTCAGGAGTAGGGAGTTTTCGCGTGAACAATGGATTGAGCAAGTCGCGCTTTCTCACTGTGCAAGAAGTCGCAGATCTGATGCGGGTGTCGTCGATGACCGTCTACCGGCTCATCAAGGCCGGTGACTTGCCCGCAGTGCGGGTCGGTCGATCGTTCCGGGTGTCGGAACCCGACGTCGATGCGTATCTGTCTTCGCGATACACGCAGGCGGGCTAAGGGCTGAAGGCGCCGTCCTCCCTGCGCCTTGCCGGGGAGCGTCTCGACCCTTTTCGGATCGGGCGGGCGAATCGGGTCGGCGGCGCAGCGATAGCTTCGCGCCGGTGCCCGATCGTCCTCCGTTCGTCTCGTTCCTGTCCGACTACGGCCTGGTGGACGAGTTCGTCGGCGTGTGCCACGCAGTCATGCTCGACGTCACGCCGGCACTGCGGATCGTCGACATCACGCACGACGTCGCCCCCTTCGACGTCCGCGCCGGCGCCCTCGCCCTCGTGCGTGCCGTGCAGTACCTGCCCGATGGCGTCGTTCTCGCGGTCGTCGATCCGGGCGTGGGCACCGAACGGCGTTGCCTCGCGGTCGAGGTCGAGGGCGGTTTCCTCGTCGGCCCCGACAACGGCCTGCTCGCGCCGGCCGTCGCCATGCTCGGTGGGCCGGCGCGGATCGTGGCGCTCGAGAATCCCGAGTATCAGCTCGTCGCACCCGGACCGACCTTCGCCGGACGAGACGTGATGGCCCCCGCCGCCGCGTACCTCGCCGGCGGTGTGCCGATCGACGCGCTCGGCGCGCCGGTCGACCCCGCCGGTCTGGCGCCGGGCCTGGTCCCGCTGCCGCGAGAGAACGACGACGGGACGATAGCGGGCGAAGTGCTCTGGGTCGACCGGTACGGAAACTGTCAGCTCAACGTCGCGCCCGAGCAGCTGGTCGATCGCGGGGTGGCCCGAGGTGGATTCGTGGGCGTGACGATCGGCGGCGAAGATCGTCGGGCCCATTGGGTTACTGCGTTCGCCGAGGCCAAGCCCTCCGAGCTCGCGCTGCTCGTCGATTCCTACGGCATGTGCGCGCTGGCGTTCGACCAGCGCTCGGCGGCGGCGGAGCTCACGCTGCGGGCCGGGAAGCCGGTGACCCTCGTTCCTTTGCCGGCGGATGGGCCTTCGCCGGGGGGTGGGCCCGAATGAGGTGGGGAACGAGCCTCGTGCTCGTCGTGTTGCTCGTGCTCATTCTTGTCGCTGCGCTGACCCAGTTCGTGTTCCACCTCGGCTGAAACTGGCGAGAATTGACCACGTAGAGTGGTTCATTCGCTCAAGGTACGCGCGCTGCGTGTCGTTATTTTGTCTACAGCGATGGCGGACCGGACATCGACGGGGGGCTGGCCCAACCGGCTACTTCGACGGTTCTCCCGGCCGCCTCGCACGAGATCGGGGTTCCGGTCGCGGGTGTGGGCGTGTGGTCACCTCGGGGTAACCCGGATGTCCACGCAACGTAGCCTCCCAGCCCGCCCCAGAAACGTCCGCAACTGCGGCCGGAATCCCCGTTTCTCCCGGCGTTCTCTCCCCGGCTTTGCGGCTTTTGGGCCGCGCCTTTCACCGCCGCGTTCCGCCCTCGCGTAGCCTCCCGGCCGTGTCACACCGTGCGTGGAGGCGGCCCGCAACCGGGGCTCGGGCATGAACCTCACGACGGTGCTGCTCGCGGCGGCCGAGACGGCGCCCGAACGGCTCGCGCTGGTCGGGCCGGAACCGATGTCGTACGCCCGGCTCGCGACGCGTGCCGCAGCGGTGGCCACCGAGGTGGCGCGCCAGACCCGCTCGGGCGACCGGGTCGTAATCGTCGCGGGGAACGAGGAGGCGTTTGTCGCCGCGTATCTCGGGACGCTCGGCGCCGGCGCGGTCGCCGTGCCGCTCAACATCGGATCGCCTTCGCACGAGCTCGCCCGCGAGCTCGACGCGGTCGAGCCCGTGCTCGCGCTCGCGTCGAGCGAGCACGCCGACCTGGCGCGCCGCGCCGTTGCGCAACGTGCCGGGGCGACGCCGGTTTTCGTCGTCGACGATCTCACCGCGGCCGACGCGACGCTGGAACCCGTATCGAAGGAAGCGTCCGACCTCGCCGTTCTGTTGTTCACCGCCGGTACCGCGGGCGCGCCCAAGCCCGCGATGCTCACGCACGGCTCGCTGCTCGCGAACATCGAGCAGATGCAGTCGCACCCGGGACTCCGGGTGACCGCCGACGACGTCGCGCTCGGTGTGCTTCCGCTCTTTCACGTGTACGGCTTGAACGTCGTGCTCGGTCTCGCCTTGCACGCGGGCGCGTCGGTTGCGCTCGTCGATCATTTCCACCCGGTCGAGACGCTCGCGCGTATTCGCCACGACGGCGTCACCGTCGTCGCAGGCGTACCGGCGATCTACGACGCCTGGCTCGGGCTCGACGACGCGACCGCGCCGCGGTCGTCGTTCGAAAGCGTCCGGCTGTGCGTCTCCGGCGCCGCGATGCTCTCGCCCGGGACGGCAACCGCCATGCACGAGCGCTTCGGCCTCGTCGTGCACGACGGGTACGGCCTCACCGAGGCCTCGCCCGTCGTCACGACGACCGCCGTCGTGTCCGAGCCGCGACCAGGCTCGATCGGCCCACCGCTGCCAGGCGTCGAGGTCCGGCTGCTCGACCGCGACGGCAATCCGGCGCTCGCCGGCGATCCGGGAGAGGTGGCCGTGCGCGGTCCGAACGTGTTCGCCGGCTACTGGAACGATGCCGCGACCACGAACGCGGTACTCGTCGACGGTTGGTTGCACACCGGCGACATCGCGGTCGCCGACGCCGACGGATGGCTGACGCTGGTCGATCGCGCCAAGGACCTCGTCATCGTGTCGGGCTTCAACGTGTTCCCCGGTGAGGTCGAGGACGCGTTGCGCACTCACGGAGACGTCGAGGATGTCGCGGTGATCGGGGAGCCGCATCCGCGCACGGGCGAGACGGTTGTTGCTTACGTCGTGCCGCGCGCAGGGAAGGATCTCGACCCGGTCGAACTGATGCGTCACGCGGGTCGACAGCTCGCGCGCTACAAGCTGCCGACCCGGATCGAGCTGGTCGAGGCGTTGCCGCGCACCCTCGCGGGCAAGCTCGTTCGACGCGCGCTCCCGTCGACTCCTCCGCTGGTCGGTCGCCGGCCGGACGACGCAACGACGAAGCCGGCGTAGACCGCCACGATTCCTGCCGCGAGCGAGATCGTGAAGGCTTCGTCCTGGCCGACCGCGCCTTGGAGCAGTCCGCCGCTCGACAGGACGAGCGTGCCGAGCGCAATGAGCGCGTTTCCGCCCGCGAGCGAGCCGGTGCCCGGTGCACGACGGCGCGCGAAGCGGACGGCCGAGTAGAGGGCTCCGCCGAACACCACGACCGCTCCGGCGCCGCTGCCCACTCCGGCGAGGGCACGGGGCAGGACGCCGAAGTGGTCCTTGCCGACGGGGATGCCACCGTCCGGCGCGATGACGCCGTGAATTGGTGCGGCGAGCAGCACGCCGATCGCGACGCCGGAGAACAGCACGAGACCGGTGCGGACGCGGTCGCCGATCCGGCGGCCACCGAGCAGGTAGATGGTGCCGAGGGCCAGCCACGGCACGTTCAACACCGCGCCGAGCAGATAGAAGGCGCGGAAGGTCCCGCGGTCCCAGCCGGTCGAGGCCGCGGTCGCGAGCGCGGCCGATGCCAGGGCGAACAGGGCCAGGGCGAAGGTCCAGGCGCCCTGGTGCGGTTCCTTCGAACGTGTATAGCGGACCCCGGTGGCCTGCGCGAAGAGGGTTGCAACGGCGGTGGCAAGGAAGGCGAGGCCGGCGACCATGGCGGCTGCGAGGGTACCTCTGCCCCACTACCCCTCTGGAGGCCCTGCGCCCGCCTCGGGAGAAACGGGATCTCGGCCCTGGCAGAAGTTGGTCGCACACTTTGAGAACGCGTGCACAAGCTCGGTAGCCTTGGTCCCAGGGGCGAGCTCCACTGCGGAGCGCCGAAAGGACACTCGGGTGACAGCTTCCTCGCGACGCCGGATCCCGGAGGCGACCGTCGCCCGCCTGCCGCTCTACTACCGGGCGCTCATGGAGACCGGCGAGCGCCAGGTCGCGACCATCTCCTCTGAACGGCTCGCGGAGTTGGCCGGCGTCAACGCGGCAAAGGTCCGCAAGGACCTGTCGTACCTCGGCTCCTACGGCACCCGCGGTGTCGGCTACGACGTCGATTACCTCCTGCACGAGATCTCGCGCGAGCTCGGCCTCACCGAGGACTGGCCCGTCGTCATCGTGGGCGTCGGCAACCTGGGCGCGGCGCTCGCGAACTACCGCGGCTTCGGCGCGCGGGGCTTTCGCGTGACCGCGCTCGTCGACGCCGACCCCGACAAGGTCGGACGCACGATCG
>JAUZEM010000004.1 GCA_030839005.1 Actinomycetota bacterium
CGGGTCCCCGATCGCGGACCACAGATCGTCGTCGACCGCGACGCTCATGCCGTCGACACCAGCCGGGTGACGTAGTCGCCGAGGCTGGGCACGAAGATGTCCCAGCCCTTCACGTGCTCGGCGTACGTCGCCTCGAGAACCGCGATCTCCCACCCCTTCTCCCGGAAGCCGGTCTCCGTGAGCCGGACCACCGTGCCTGCGCCAGACGGGACGAGCTCGAAGGTCACCAGCAGCGAGTTCGTGGGGGTCGCCACAGCTGCGCCCTCATAGACCCACCGGAACGAGAACAAGCGAGGCGGTTCCGCGTCGACGACCGTGAGCGTCTGGATGTGCGGCTCCGCCGTGTCCCTCCCCCACGCGATCTCGGCGACCGCGCCCGGGGTCGGCGACAGGTCGGTCTCCGCACCGTTCCACCACTCCCGGATGTGCTCGGGACTGCTGATCACCTCGAAGACGATCTCAGGAGACGCGTCGACGTGGATCTCGCGCTCAATGCTTCCGAACTCCATGGGCTTCCCGCTTTCTGCAACGTTTGGTTGCGCAGCACCGTAGCGAAGGATTTCCTCTTACGCAACCATAGGTTGCTTATATGGCTTGAGGAGTCCAAACAGCAGCCACGCCAGCAGCGCGCCGAGCAGTCCCCCGAGCCCGTTGTGCTGGACGTCGGCGATCGAGGGCGCCCGGGACGAACAGCGCGACGTTCGCTCACCTCGGTCTGGCTCCATTGCAGCCGTCCCTCGGAGAAGCGTGTGGCCTCGCACGCCGCATCTGGCACCTGCTCCAGCCGGCCTCACCGACGACCGTCTTGAACATCGGAGCAGCGAAAGCACCTTTCAGGGCGGGCCGCGACGATACCACAGATGCGCAACCATCGGTTGCGTTCGCCTCAAGTTCGTGCAACCATGGGTTGCGCACTGAGTCCGGAGTCTGTTTCGGCGACGAAGAACGATCGACAGCCCACTCAGGCAGGCGCGGCGACTCGCTGGCGCGCACCGTAACCCATGATTGGAACGAGAGGCAGACATGACCGCAACACCATCGAGAACGTTGATCGCCGCGATGCAGGTGACACTCGACGGCTACATCCTCGGCCCCGAGGGCGAGGTCGACTGGGTGGACTCCTGGGCCGACGGCCTCGAATTGCTGCCGCAAGTTGACGCCTTCGTCCTCGGTGGCGGGATGTTCCCCGAATACGAG
Source organism: Actinomycetota bacterium (assembly GCA_030839005.1). GTDB lineage: Bacteria > Actinomycetota > Acidimicrobiia > IMCC26256 > PALSA-610 > PALSA-610. Next base: position 1,198 of record JAUZEM010000004.1, read on the forward strand.
CAGTTCTGGGCGGCGATCCTCGACGATCCCGCCACCGTTTCGGAGTGGCTCGGCCGGGACCCGTACGCCCGCGAGGTCACCTACGCGCGCGTCGCCGCAGAGACGCCGCATCTGGTGCTGTCGTCGAAGCTCGGCCAGGCCACGTGGCCGACCGCGCGGATCGTTCGCGACATCGACGAGATCCGCACGTTCAAGGGGCAAGCGGGCAAGCCCGTCTACGTGGTTGGCGGCCCCGGGTTGGTCACGAGCCTCATCAACGGTGGGGTGCTCGACGAGCTCCGCCTGATTGTGCACCCCGTGGTGGTGGGATCCGGGACTACCCTGTTCGAAGGGATCGCCCAGCGACAGGCGCTTGACCTTGTGGCAACCGAGTCCACGGAATCCGGACGCGTCCACCTCACATACCGTCTCAAGGCCTCGGCGGCAGCAGGGGCTGCGTAGGCGCGACCCAGCGTCTGAGCCGGCGACCTCGAGCTCGAGCCCGCCAACGCGTGCGGACTCGCAATGGGTTGGCCGTCACGGCACGCACTCCAGCCGCCAGTACGACCCCGACCGGCGGTTGGAGTGGACCGCGTGCGCCAGGCACCCTAATCGCGGCGACGGGCCAGCAAAGCATCACTGCCTCCGGAGAGCGACCGATTCGCAAGGCGGCAACGCCGCGCTCGCGCTCGTTCTGCTGTCTGACAACCCGAGACAGCCACGTCGAGGAGATCATGGCGGGACCAATTCCTGACGATGTTGACGACTTCAACAGCAAGATCATCGCGGAGTTCCGAGCGAACGAGGGACGCGTCGGCGGCCCCCTAGCGGGCACGCCGATAATGCTCATACGCCACATCGGCGCCAAGTCCGGGATCGAGCGCGTCACGCCGCTGGCCTACAACCCGCAGGGCGACGGCCGCTTCGTGATCGTCGCTTCAAATGGAGGGTCGCCGACCCACCCAAGCTGGTACTACAACCTCAAGGCCAGTCCCAGGATCGAAGTTGAGGTCGGTACCGAACGGTTCACGGTGCTGGCGGAAGGGCTGGAGGGCACCGCCCGCGCTGTGCTCTGGCCGAAGGTGGTCGCGACGTCTCCCTCCGTTGGCCAATTTCAGGCCAAGACCACGCGACAGATTCCGTTGTTCGTGCTGACCCGCGAGGAGTGACCTTGAAGCGTCCCGACTTCGACGGAGACCGGGTTTGATGGATTTTCTAGTTGAAGACGTTGGTGAGAGTCGTCTTGCTCTGGGCAGCGTAAAGATCTTCGAACCCGGCGGGTGGGAGATCGTCGAGCGCTTGGTGGATGCAACGGGGGGGCTGGCCGACCGGGGTGAGATCTTC
>JAUZEM010000007.1 GCA_030839005.1 Actinomycetota bacterium
CGATCGTGCAGTCCGGCATCGATACGTTCGGTCGTATCGACGGCGTCGTGTGCGTGGCGGGCATCCTCCGCGAGCGCATGCTGTTCAACATGTCGGAAGACGAATGGGACCCGGTCATCGAGACCCACCTCAAGGGCACGTTCACCGTGTTCCGGGCGGCGGCGTCGGTGTTCCGGGCCCAGAAGAGCGGGCGGATGATCGGCTTCACCTCCGGTGCGTTCGCGGCGAGTGTCGCCCAGGCGAACTACTCCGCGGCCAAGGGTGGCATCGTGTCGCTCGTGCGCAGCGCCGCGGCCGGCATGCAGAAGTACGGCGTCACCGCCAACTGCATCGCGCCCGTGGCGAAGTCGCGCATGTCGGGGCAGGTTCCGTTCGGTATCGAGATGGGCGAGCCGGAAGACGTCGCCCCGATGGTCTGTTACCTGCTCTCCGATCTTGCGAGCGCGGTCACGGGACAGATCTACACGGTGAACGCCGGTCGGATCGCGGTGTGGAACCAGCCGATCGAGGTGCGCGAGATGCGCAAGGACGGTCGCTGGAGCGTCGACGAGATCGCGTCGCGCTTCTCCGAGGTGGGTACCGAACCGATGCCGATCCTCGAACGCCTCGCGGCGATGGAAGCAGCGGCGAAGGCCAAGGACAAGCCCAACAGCTGAGTTGCCATTGCGGTTGCCCCTACGCTTCGCGCCGTGACCGAGATCACGATGCGCGCGGGCAAGTACGAGGCCACGTTTCTGCCCGACACGGCGATGCTGTGTTCGTCGCTGCGGTTCCGCGACGACGAATACGTCGCGTGGCCGCGACCCATCGAACAGTTCGTCGCCGGGCACGCGACCGCGATCCCGCTCGTACACCCGTGGGCCAATCGCCTCGCGGGCGAGAGCTACCGCGTCGCCGGCGACGAGGTCTCCCTCGCCGGCCTCTCGTTACCGCACGACCGCAATGGCTTGCCGATGCACGGCAACCTGCTCGGCGTTCCGTTCGAGGTGCAGCAGAAGAACGCCACGCGGATCGTCGCGACCCTCGACTACGGCGCGTACCCCGAGAAGCTGCGCGCGTTCCCGTTCCCGCACGTCGTCACCGTCGACGCGCGCCTGCATCCCACCCGCGGCCTCAACATCGTCACCCAGATCGACGCCACCTCGGACCGGCCCGTGCCGATCTCGTTCGGCTGGCACCCGTTCGTGCAACTCGCGCACGCACCGCGCGCCGAGTGGGAGCTGCGCTGGCCCGCGTGCGAACACGTCGACGTCGACGAGCGGACCATCCCCACCGGCACGCGCACGCCCGTCGCCGCGCAACGGGAACCCGTCGGCGAGCGCACGTTCGACGACCACTATGCGCTCGGCTCGGACCGCACGTTCTCGCTCAGTGCCGGTTCGGGCAGGAACCGGCGGACGCTCACGCTGCAGTTCGATCCCGCGTACGCCTACGCGCAGCTCTATGTCGCCGCAGAGCGCGACTTCGTCGCGATCGAGCCGATGACGGCCGAGATCGACGCGCTCGTCCACGGCACCACCCCGTTCGTGCGGCCCGGCGAACGCTTCCTTGCCGCGTTCAACGTCGCGGTCTCGACAACCTGACGCACGTGTCAGATAGTTTTCCCTGTCATGCCTGGTGCTCTCGACGGTGTCCGCATCCTCGACCTTTCCTGGGGAATCGCCGGTCCGCTCGGCGTCCTGTTGCTGGCCGAGCAGGGCGCCGACGTGATCAAGGTCGAGCCTCCGGGCGGCGACCCGTTCCGCGCGTACGACGGCTACCGCGTCTGGAACCGGAGCCGGCGCTCCTTGGAAGTCGACCTGAAGTCCGACCGCGGTCGCGACGTATTCGAGCGCCTGCTCGGCACCGCCGACGTGGTGGTCGAGTCGTTCCGGCCCGGCGTCATGGAACGGCTCGGGTTCGGCTACGACGCGGTGCACGCCGCGCACCCTCGCATCGTCTACCTCTCGTGCCCGGCCTATCCCGACGGTCACCGGTACGCGCAACGTCCCGGCTACGACGCGCTCGTCCAGGCGAGCAGCGGCCAGATGTGGGAACAGCCGGGCTGGCGCATGGGCCCCGTGTTCCTGCACATGCCGATGCCGTCGATGGGCGCGTTCTTCCTCATCTCCAGCGGGGTGCTCACCGCGCTCATCGCGCGGGAGGCCACCGGGCGCGGACAGCACGTCACCACGTCGTTGTTCGCGGGCGCCATGCTCTACACGACACAGATCTGGCAGCACCTCGAAAACGCGAACGCGGGGACGCACGAGCTGATGGGCAAGTCGTACCCACCCGGCATCCACCAGACGATGATCTTCGAGTGTGCCGACGGCTGGGTGCACGCGTCGATCATGAGTGGGCTCACGCCCACGAAATCGCAGGACGCGATCCTCGGTCTCGACGACGCACCCGACCCGTTCGCGTTCATGTCGTTGCCGGCCGACGAACGCGAGGCGTTCACCGCCAAACGTCGGGAGAAGTTCAAGGAGTGGAAACGCGACGACCTCGTCGCCGCGTTCCAGGAGCACAACCACGCGATCGAAGCGATCATCACCCCCGACGAACAGTTCGCGCACCCGCAGCTCATCGCGAACGACATGGTGAAAACGGTCGTCGACCCGGTCGTCGGAGAAACCACACAGATCGGCACGCCGCTGCACATGTTCGGCACACCGACCGCGATCCAGGGGCCGCAACCGACCCCCGGTCAGCACAACGACGAGATCCTGAAGGAGCTGGGGCTATGACGCTCGCACTCGAAGGTGTGCGGCTGATCGACTTCGGCCAGTACCTCGCGGGCCCGTTCGGCCCGATGATCATCGGCGACCTCGGCGCCGAGGTCATCAAGGTCGAGCCGGTCACCGGCGACGGCATGCGCATGGCCACCAAGCCATTCTTCGGGTGTCAGCGGGGCAAGCGCGACATCGCGCTCAACATCAAGGACCCGCGCGGCCTCGCGATCGCCCTCGAGCTGATCGGTACCGCCGACATCGTCCACCACAACATGACCGCGGGCGTGGCGACGAAGCTCGGGATCGACTACGAGGCGTCCAAGAAGGTCAAGCCCGACGTCGTGTACTGCAACACGTGGGCGTACGGGCTCGAAGGACCGCTCGCGCGGTTCGGCGGCCTCGACCCGCTCTACCAGGCTTCGTCGGGGCTCGAATACGAGTCGGCCGCCGTGCACGAGGGCAACACGCCGCTCTACTACCGCTTCGGGATGTGCGACGCGTCGAACGCGATGCTGTCGGTCGTCGCGGTGCTCGGCGCGCTGTACCACTGCAAGCGCACGGGCGAGGGTCAAGAGGTGTGGACATCGCTGTTCGACGGCGGCGCGATCTTCACCTCCGATGCGCATCTCGTCGGCGGCGTCGGCGCACCCCGGCCTCACCTCGACAAGGATCTCATGGGCCTGTCGGCCACGTACCGGCTGTACCGCACCCAGGACGACGACTGGATCTGCGTCGCCGCGGTCACCGACGACGAGTTCCGGTCGCTGTGCACCGTGGTCGGCGCGGCCGACATCGTCGACGACGCGCGCTTCGCCACCGCCGCGAGCCGAGCCGTTCACCGCCGCCAACTGGAGTCGGTGCTGGAGCCCTGCTTCCGCAACAAGACGGCCAGCTTCTGGACCCGCACCTTCGACGACGCGGGCGTGCCGAACGAGGTTCCCTTCGATACGCGCGGGGGCGAGGCGCCGCTGTTCGACTCGGACAACGTCGAGCTCGGATTGGTCTCGACCTACGCGCACCCGGTGATGGGCGACATGCGCCAGTTCGGCGAGCTCATCGGCTTCTCGGAGACGCCGGGCAAGATCCACGGTCCCCCGCCGCTCGTCGGCCAGGACACGCGCGCGATCCTGCACGAGCTCGGGCACAAGGATCCCGAGATCGACGGTCTGATCACCGACGGCATCTGCTACGAGGCCGACGACCACTACGCCGAGCGCTTCGCCAACTAGTGGCCGGAGAGATGGCGCGCCTGCGCGTCCTCCCTCCGGGCGCGCACACCG
>JAUZEM010000039.1 GCA_030839005.1 Actinomycetota bacterium
GCCGGGTGGGTGAGGAGCACGGCCTCGACCTCGGCCGGGTACACGTTCGCGCCACCGCTGATGATGAGGTGCGCGCTTCGATCGGTGAGGAAGAGATAGCCGTCCTGATCGACGTAACCGACGTCGCCGAGCGTGAAATGCGTGTCGCAGTACGCGCCTTCGGTTTTCTCCGGCGCCTTGAAGTACTCGAAGCGGTCGTTGTCGGGCGCCTTCAGGTACACGGTCCCGATCTCGCCGGATCCGGCCTCGCGCCCGCCATCGTGGAGGATGCGCACGTGGTCGGGCGGATTCACCTTGCCGACCGTCCCGGGCTTGCGCAGCCACTCGTCGGGTGCGACGAGAGTGCCCGCGCCTTCGGTCGCGGCGTAGTACTCCCACACGATCGGACCGAGCCAGTCCATCAATCGTTGCTTCACGTCGACCGGACACGGTGCCGCGCCGTGGAGTATGAAGACGAGCGAAGAGATGTCGTAGCCCGCCTTCACGTCGTCGGGCAACGCGAGCAGACGATGGAACATTGTCGGCACCATGTGCGTATGCGTGACGCCGTGTGCCTCTACGAGCGCCAGCGTCCGTTCCGCCGACCAGCCGTCCATCATCACGATCGGCACGCCCATGGCGGCGGGCGCCGTCAACGAGAACGAGAGCGGCGCGGCGTGATAGAGCGGGCCGGTGCAGAGGTGTACGTGTCGATCGTCTCGATACTGCGTGAGCCTCGCGACATCGAGCGCGCTACGCGGATCGGGCGGGCGCCGCACACCCTTCGGCCGGCCGGTCGTGCCCGACGTGTAGAGCATCGTGGTGCCGACCACCGGGTCGTCGATGTCGACGCCCGACTCCCCCGCGAGCACGTCCGGCCAATCCTCGAAGCCGTCGATGATTCCACCGACCGCGATCGACGCCCGGAGCCGTGGCGCGAGGTCGGCCGCGCGCCGGGCAACCGGCGCGAATCGTGCGTCGGCGACGTACGCCGTCGCCTCGCAGTCGTCGACGATGTAGCCGGCCTCGTCTCCGGTGAGGTGCCAGTTGACCGTCGTGAGCCGCAGGCCGGCGCGGCGCGCCGCCGCGACCGTCTCCACGAACTCGGGTCGGTTGGAGCACATCAGCGCGAGGCCGTCGCCCGCCTGCACTCCGCGGGCGCGCAGCGCGCGCGCCAGCCGGTTCGCGTTCGCGTTCGCCTCGGCACGTGTGCGGTTGCCCGCCTCCGAGATCACTGCCGGGGTATCGCCGCGCTCTTCTGCCCAGAAGGCCGCGAGCATCCCCCGATCTGCCGACGTGTTGAGCCGGTCGAGGTCGGGCGCGCTCACGCCGGCGATGCTTGCCGGTCCTTCTCCACCTCGTCCAGCGTCGAGTACTCCGCACCGGTGTCGGTCCAGTCCTCGAACTGGATGACGCCGATCTCGGTGAAGCGCTGACGCAGCCAGCCGTCGGCCGCGTCGAGCAGGCCGAGCTTCTTGCAGTTCGGCACGATCTTCGAGAACAGCAGCTGCTGGAAGACCTGCTGGGCCGGCGGATTGATCCTGTCCATCGTGCGGTAGATGGCTTCGGGATCGACGCCCATCCGTGTCCACATCTCGGCGTGCGCGAACCGGCGCTGCAGCCGGCGGGCGACGTCGAACGCGAACTCCTGGCGTTCGCGCAGCTCCGCGTCGGTGAGCTCCTTGTAGAACTCCTGCAACGAAAGGACGCCGAATGCCACGTGACGGGCCTCGTCGCTCATGACGTAGCGCAACAGCTTCTTCAGGAGCGGCTCGCTCGTGATCTGTTGCATCATTCCGAAGGCGGCGAGCGCGAGACCCTCCACCATGATCTGCATACCGAGATAGGCGATGTCCCAGCGGGGGTCGGAAAGAATGTCGTCGAGGATGCCCTTCAGATTCTCGTTGATGCCGTATTGCGTGCCGAGCTTCTCGTCGAGATAGCGCGCGAACACTTCGACGTGGCGGGCCTCGTCGACGACTTGGGTCGCGGCGTAGTACTTGGCGTCGATCCACGGCACGGTCTCGACGATGCGGGCGGTGCACAGCAACGCGCCCTGCTCTCCGTGCATGAATTGTGACAGCAATGAGTTCTGCAACTCGATGCCGACCTTGCGCCATTCCTTCTCACCGAAGTGCTTGACCGGCGAGTCCTCGGCTTCGGCGAGCGCCTGGAACCGCGCGGTGCCACCCTGGCCGAGCTCGTCGGCGACCTTCTCCGGATCGACGTCGATCGACCAGTCGAGATCGGTCGAGGCGTTCCACTGCGACGTCTTCGCCTTCTCGTAGAGCTTGATCAGCGGCACGCGGCTGCGGTCGTAGTCCCACGTGAAGATCGTGCCGATGTCGGCCGTCACCGCGTGGATCAGTTCGAGCTGGTCGCCGTTCGTGCTGGTCGTGGTGTCGATGGTCATGCCGGTTGCTCCTTCGAGACTGCGTCGAGCAGACGCGAGATCAGTTCGTGCCACGCGCCTTCGGCGGGTGCATCGATCTGGAGGGCACGCAGCACGAGCGCCCCCATCGCGAGCGTCAAGCCGAAGCGCGCGAAGACCTCGGAATCGAGCGCGGGATCGATCGTGCCGTCGACCTTCGCCCGTTCGACGATGTCGACGAGCATGCGTTCGCGCGTGTCGAGTCGGTGGCGCAGCGCCCCGGCGAGCTCGTCGTCGCGCCGGGCCGCCGAGATCGCGTCGATCAGGAGCGGCGGCTGCGCGCGCCGACCCACGAGCCGATCGCCGAGCAGTTCCAACAGCGCGCGGGGCTCGTGTTCCTGCGCCTCCGCGAGCAGCGAATTCATCTCCACAGCGGCGCGCGCACCGATCGCCGCGAACAGCAGCTCGTTCTTGCCCCGGAAGTTGGCGTACACCGCGCCCGTGGTCAGGCCCGCAGTACGCGCGATGTCCTGCAGCCGAGCGCCTTCGTACCCCTGCTCGACGAAGACCTCGACGGCTGCCGCCAGGAGCCGGTCCCGGGTCGTCGGGTCTTGAACCGCAGACACACGCCGATGATAACGATCATTATCGGAGATGGCAACCCGCGGGTGCGAAGATGCGGTCGTGGATCGACCGGTGACGCTCGCCGACGTCCAGGCCGCGGCGAAGACGATCCAAGGCGCCGTGCGAACGACGCCGACGGCGAGGTCCGAGACGCTCTCGGCCATCACCGGCGCGCATGT
>JAUZEM010000055.1 GCA_030839005.1 Actinomycetota bacterium
TTCGAGCCGATCCACATGGCCGGGATCACGCCGTTCCCCGAGATCATGCGGCTGTCGCTCATGGGCAACTACGAACGCATGTCGGCGCAGCGGGCCCACCAGATCGGCATGGTGTCCGAGGTGGTCCCCGGCACCGAGCTCGCGACGCGCAGCCGTGAGATCGCCGCGATCATCGCTTCGCAACCCCGCCTTGCGATCGAAGGCACGGTGCGCGCGATCTGGTCGACGCGCTCGATGCCGCAACGCGAGGCGGTGCGGCTCGGTTACGCATTCGTCGCGATGGGAACGAGCCAGGACTCGATCAGCGAGGGACAGCAGATGTTCGCCTCCGGCAAGCGCGTGGAGTGGACACTGCGCTGATGGTGGGCACGACGAGAGTCGCAATCGTCGGCGCCGCGTTGTCGGACATCGGGCGCGTCGACACGAAGACTCCCTTCGAGCTCCACTATCAGGCCGCATCGCGCGCGGTCGCGGACGCCGGCCTCACGAAGGCCGACATCGACGGCTTCGCCTCCAGCGGCATGGGCATGCTCGCTCCCATCGAGATCGCCGAATACATCGGGCTCCGCCCGACGTGGGTCGACGGAACCGGCGTCGGAGGCTCCAGCTGGGAGTTCATGGTCGAACATGCCACCGCGGCGATTCTCGCCGGTCACGCCGAAGTGGTCGTGCTCGCGTACGGCTCGACCACCCGCGCCGACCTGAAGGCGCGCCGGCGGACCGCGAACCTCGGCTTCGGCGGCCGCGGTCCGATCCAGTTCGACGTTCCATTCGGCCACACGCTCATCTCGAAGTACGCGATGGCGACACGCCGGCACATGCACGAATTCGGCACGACGGTCGACCAGCTCGCCGAGATCGCGGTGAGCACGCGCTACAACGCCTCGTTCAACCCCGAGGCCTACTACCGCGACCCCATCACCATCGACGACGTGAACAGCAGCCGGATGATGGCCGACCCATTGACCAAGCTCCATTGCTGCATCCGCAGCGACGGCGGCGGCGCCGTCGTGCTCACGAGCGAAGCGCGCGCGCGCGACCTCGCCAAGAAACCCGTATGGGTGCTGGGAACCGGCGAGGCGACGAGCCATACGACGATGAGCGAGTGGGACGACTTCACCCGCTCGCCCGCCGTGCAGAGCGGGATGCACGCGTTCGGCCGCGCCGGCGTCACCCCCGACGACATCGACGTCTGCCAGATCTACGACGCGTTCACGCACATGGTGCTGGCGAGCCTCGAGTCGCTCGGCTTCTGCAAGCCGGGCGAAGGCGGGCCGTTCGTCGCCGACGGTCGGCTCCGGCTCGGCGGCGCGCTCCCGACGAACACCGACGGCGGTGGCCTCTCGCACTGCCATCCCGGAATGCGAGGCATGTTCCTGCTCGTGGAAGCGACGCGTCAGCTCCGGGGCGAGGCGACCGGCCGGCAGGTCGAGAACGCGCAACTCGCGTGCGTGAACGGGACCGGCGGCTGGTTCTCTTCTGCGAGCACGGTCATCCTCGGCGTCTGAGCGCGCCGTGTAAGCGGCGGCGCGGTGGCACCGGCGACCCCATCTCCGTCTGGGGCTCGGGCGTCGCCGCGAGCACCTCGGCAACCTCCTCCGGCCCGATCTCGCTGATGATCGAGACCGTCAGCACGGCACCCAGCATGAAGAGCAACGCGCCGGTGAGGCCGTAGAGCTCGAGACCCCCGAAGGCCGCCAACACGATCGCGAACGAGCCCACGTGCACGGTGCGCCGTTCGAGCCAGCGATTGAGCCACCAGTGGCACACCAGGATCACCAGAAAGCACCCGGCCACGACCAACGCGCGCGTCAGCGTGTGCGCACCCGCGAAGACGATGATCGGCAGCGCTCCGATGAGCACGCCGGCAATAGGGAGAAAGCTCCACAGACCGACCCACACCGCGAGTGCGGCCGGGCCCGGGACCCCGGCGGCATTCGCGATCGCAAACGCGATCAACGCCACGACGAGGGCTTCCCAGAGCTTCACGCGCGCGAAGAAGAGCGCGCGCCGCGATCCGTCGCGCATCACGTACTCGGTCCGCTGCCGGACGGCGTCGTCGTCGATCAGGCGAAGACCGCCTTCGATGATGCGGGTCCCGTAGAGGACGAAGAAGATCGTGAGGATGAGCCCGGCGAGGAACGCGACGCCTTGTGAAACCGCCGACTTGATCGCCTCGGGAGCCGCGCCGCCGGCGAGCCGCTGCGGAATCGCGTCGACGAGGTTGGTGACGCGCTCCTGCAGCTTGATCTCGCGAAAGAACTTGGAGTTCTTCTCCAGCTCGCCCGCGCGCTGCGGGGCGGCCTGCTGCAGGCTGCTCATCGCGTCGGAGACGTCGTTCACGATCTTGTAGCCGGCGAAGCCGATCGCACCGAGCATGACGAGTGCGGTCAGCAGGACGGCGACCGCGCGTGGGACGAAGCGGAAATGTGCGAGCCAGACGATGCCCGGCCGGACGAGGGCAGCGATCGCCATCGCCGTCAGCGCCCACGCGATCACGCGCTCGGCGTCGCGCGCGATCTCGAGGATCAGAAACGTGACGCCGAGCCCGAAGACGAGGGCGAGCGCGGAACGAACCGACAACCGCACTCGAACCGTGCGCGCGACATCGGCCATCGGCTCGTACGATACCGACGTGGAGTCCTCCCCCCTCGGACCCTCGACCACGGCGGCCGACCCACCGAGCGACGGCGTCGATCTCGATCCGCGCTCGGCGATCCCTCTTGCCATCGCCGTCGCGATATTCGTGATCGCGGTCTGGTTCATCCGCTCGATCCCCCGCACGCTGTCGGCGTTCGCGCTCGCCACGCTGTTCGCGCTCGCGCTCAACCCGTTGGTCGAAGCGCTCAAGCGGCGCACCGGATGGCATCGCCGCACCGCCGCGGGCGCCGTGCTCGTCACGACCGCGCTCTTGATCACGGTCGTCGTCGCGTTGGTCACCGTGCCCACGATCCGCGAGGTGCGCGACTTCAACAAACAAATCCCGCAGACCGTCAAGGACCTCGGCCGCCTCCCGATCGTCGGCCCACGTCTGCGTGAGGCCAACGCGTCGGAGAAGGTGCAGCAATGGCTGAACGACGTACCGAAGCACCTCAGCACGAACTCGAAGCCGATCGAGAACGCGGCCGGTGCGATCGCCGACGGTGTCGCGGCCGCACTCTTCACGATCTTGCTCGCGATCACCATCGTGCTCGACGGCGAGTTCCTCGTCGGCGGCGTCCGCCGGCTCGTCCCCGCACGCCGGCGCTCCGACGCCGACCGGATGGGACGTCTCGTCTACAACGTGATCGGCCGTTACATCGCCGGCACGCTGCTCGTCGCCGCGCTCGCCGGCGTCGTCATGCTCACGGGCGCGCTCTCTCTCGGCGTCCCGCTCGCGCCGCTCATCGCGGTATGGGTGGCGATCACGAATCCGATCCCGCAGATCGGCGGATTCCTCGGCGGCGTGGTCTTCGTCCTCCTCGCGGTGACGCAGGGCGCGGTCATCGGGTTGATCGCGCTCGCCATCTTCCTCGTGTACCAGCAGCTCGAGAACCATGTGCTGCAACCGCTGATCATCGGGCGCGCCGTGCGCCTCTCGCCGCCGGCGACGATGGTCGCCGCGCTCGTCGGCGTCGCCGCGGGCGGCCTCGTCGGCGGACTGTTCGCGATCCCGTTGCTCGGTGCGACGAAGGCGATCTACCTGTCGACCCGGTTCCCCACGGATGACGGCGAGTCCGAGTCCGAACCGTCCGTAGCGGAATCGTCCGGCCCCGAATCGTCCGAGGCTGACTCGCCCAACCGCTAGGTGTGCAACTGACGGAGGCGGTTTACGCCGGGGCCGCGGTCTTTTGTCGTAGTCGTTCGTAGGGTGTTTGTCCATCGAGGCCGCCGTGCGGGCGGTTGAAGTTGTAGAAGTCCTCCCATTCTTGGAGCTTGTCGTTGAAGAGCTCGGTGTCGTCGATCACGACGCCGTCGAGCATCCGGTAGAACTCCTCGGCGTCGATGCGATGCGAGCGCTCGACCTTGCCGTTGAGGCGGGGTGTCGCGGGTTTGATGTAGACGTGGCCGATGCCACGGTCGAGCAGGTGCCAGTGGAGGGCGCCTTGGAACTCGGCGCCATTGTCGGTTTGGACGATCTCGACCCGGAACGGCAGCTTCTCGAGCACGTAGTCGAGGAACTGGATCGCGGTCTTCTGGTCGTTGCGGGGGTAGATCCGCAGGACGCGGATGCGGGTGCAGTCGTCGATCGCGGTGTATTGGTAGTGCTTCTTGCGGGTGCCGGAAAGTGGTTCGATGAACTTCACGTCGACTTGCACGCGGTGGCCGGGGAGCGGTTTCTCGTAGCGTTTCCACCGGTCGGTGTGACGTTTGTAGCGCTGCGAGGCCGGCAACCGGTTGAGCTCGAGGCGCTTGAGGACTCGGTAGACGCCGGAGTGGCCGATCTCGACGTCGTGGTAGCGCTTGAGATACATGGAGATCTTCAGCGGCCCGAAGTGGTAGTGCTGACGAAGGTAGATGATCTTGCCGACGACTTCGGCCTTCGTGGCGTTCGGCGAGTGCAACGGCGCCGACGACCGGTCCCGCAGAGCATCCTCGCCGCCGTCTTCGAAGCGACGGCGCCACTTGTAGAACAACTGGCGGCTGATGCCGTAATACCGACACGTCGCCGAGACGCTCCCGCTGATCTCCTCAGCATGACGAAGCACCGCCAGGCGATGCCGGATCTTGCGTTGCTGCTCTCGTTCGTCCATCCGGTATCCCTCTCACGAGAGACCCCAGATGTAAACAACCTCCGTCACCCGGCGCGAGCCAAGCCGATCGGCTCGCGGCGTTCTTCGGGCGGTCGGTCTAGCCATTCGGATCGCGGTAGCCGCGCACAGATCTACCGATCGGGCGCTCGCTGAGCGTCATGATT
>JAUZEM010000155.1 GCA_030839005.1 Actinomycetota bacterium
CATGGACATGATCGGCGTGCTCGGTTCCGCCGACCGCATGGTCGATGTCGTTGCGGCCGGGCTCGAGAGCGGCAAGCTCGTCTCCGGTCACGCTGCGGGACTGACCGGGCCCGTGCTGCAGGCGTACCTCGCGGCGGGGATGACCTCGGACCACGAGATCTTCACCGAGCCCGATTGCCTGGAGAAGCTGCGTGCGGGACTGACCGTCGAGCTGCGCGGGATGATCGATCCGATCCTGCCGGGAATCGTCGCCGAGGTGAACAGCCTGCCGATACCGCCGACGCACCTCGTCGCGGCGACCGACGACCTCTTCGCGCTCACCCTCCTGAACGACGGAGGGATCGACCATCTCCTACGCCGTCTCGTCGCGTACGGCCTCGACCCCGTGCTCGCGCTTCGCTGCGCGACCTACAACGCCGCCTACCGGCTGCAGCGGTCCGACCTCGGCCTCGTCGCCGCCGGGCGGCGCGCCGACATCGTGGTGCTCACCGACCTCACGTCGTTCACCGCCGAGCACGTCCTCACCGACGGCCGGCTCGTCGCGTCGCTCGGTCAAATGCTCGTCGACGTCGTCGAGGGCCCGAGTGAGCCTCCCCTCGACACGATGCACCTCGCGACCCTCGACCCGTCCGACATGTTGTTGCGCCTCGACGCTCCCGACGGAACCCATCGCATGCGAGTGATCGCCGATGCCGTGATGACGCGCTGGGACGAGACCGACGTCGTCGTGCGCGACGGTGTCGTGGAGATACCCGACGACCACATCGTGCAGGTCACGGTGCACCGGCACGGCCGGATGACGCCGGTGCCCTACTCCGCGCTGCTGTCGGGGTGGGGAAATTGGACGGGCGCGGTTGCCACGACCGTTGCCCACGACACGCACAACCTCGTCGTGTTCGGACGCGATCCGCACGACATGGCGCTCGCCGCCAACGCGGTGATCGCGTCGGGCGGCGGTGTGGCGGTCGCGCGGGCCGGCACGCTGCTCGCGCACATCGCGCTACCGATCGCCGGAATCCTCTCCCGGCTGCCCGCCGCCGAAGTCGCGGCCGCGCAGCGAAGGGTGCAGGATGCCGCCATGGAGATCGGCCTCTTCGCGCCGACGCTCACCCAGCCCTTGTTCCAGGTGATGCTCTCGTCCCTCGCGTGCCTGCCCGGTCCGCACGTGACCGACGTCGGCCTCATCGACGGCACGACGGGCGACGTCGTCGCGACGGCCCTGATCGCGTGACCCCGCCTCATCGCCGATACCGGGGCTGCGACCAAAATCTTGCCAACTGTGCGCAAGGAAACCGATGCCACGCCGTCCGAATTCTTGCCAACTGTTGGCTGGAACCCGAGAACGCCGGCGTTGCTCCCGAAGCCGGGAATCGGCGGAACGTCGAGCCCGGCCTCGGCGCGACCGGTGCCTCGAGGACCGAAACGCTGCGTTCATGGAAGACGTACAGCACCGAAACTCCAGGGCTTCTATGGTTCGCTTCAACAAATCGTTGACGGGGCTCCCGAAGTTGCCGGGACCAGAACGGGGAGGCGTCGTGACCGACGAATTCGATCTTCGAGCGCTGTCGCTCGATCGCCGATCGTTCCTGCGGCGCGGTGCCGTCGGAGGCATCGGAGTTGCATTGCTCGGGACGGGAGGTATGTCGGCCATCCTCGCCGCATGCGGTAGCTCGTCGAAGCCGGCCGCGTCGGGCACCTCGACGACCGTCGGCGGCACGACCGATCTCGGCCAGCTCACGTTCCAGCTCTCGTGGATCAAGAACGTCGAGTTCGCGGGTGAGTACATCGCCGACACGAACGGTTACTACAAAGACGCAGGATTCTCGAAGGTCACGCTGTTGTCCGGAGGGCCCGGCGTCGCGCAGGACTCGATTGTCGCCGCGGGCAAGGCGTTCGTCTGCATCTCCGCGCCCGACATCACGAGCAGCGCGATCAAGAATGGTGCACCGCTCGTCACCATCGGTGCGCAGTATCAAAAGAACCCGTTCTGCGTGATGAGCGCGGCGAGCAAGCCCATAAAGACGCCCGACGACATGAAGGGAAAGAAGATCGGCGTTCAGGCCACCAACGAGGCGGTGTGGAACGCGTTCCTCAAGGCCAACAAGATCGATCCCGGCTCGATCACGAAGGTGCCCGTGCAGTTCGATCCGACGCCGCTCACCACGGGTGAGGTCGACGGGTGGTTCTCGTTCGTGACGAACGAGCCCAACGACCTGAAGTTCAACAAGCACTTCGACACCGTGACGTTCCTTCTCGCCGACTACGGCTACCCGCTCGTGTCGGAGACCTACGTCGTGACGAAGGACTCCCTCTCCAAGAACCGCGACAAGATCAAGGCAATGCTCGTGGCCGATATCAAGGGCTGGCACGAGAACCTCAAGGATCCGGCGCTCGGCGCAAATCTCGCCGCCACGAAGTACGGCAAGGACCAGAAGCTCACCCAGGGCGAGCAGCTGCTCGAATCCAAGGGCGAGAACGAGCTGATCCTCACTGACGACACGAAGGCGAACGGGCTCTTCACGATCACCGACCAGTTGATCGACGAGAACATCTCGACGCTCGCGCTCGCCGGCGTGACGATCACCAAGGGGGAGCTGTTCGACATGTCGGTGCTCGATGAGGTGTACTCGGAGAACGCGGACCTCAAGAAGAGTCCCGTGTGACCTCAGTACCGACCTTGTCCAGCACCGACGCCCCGAGGCACGATCCCGAAGCCTTCGCGGACGACGGCATCGCGCTGCGCAAGCTCGGCAAGGTCTTCCGGGTCCGCCGGTCGCAGGTCGTCGCGCTCGAGGGCGTCGACCTGGCCGCCCCGGCGGGCTCGTTCACCGCGCTGCTCGGGCCGTCG
>JAUZEM010000190.1 GCA_030839005.1 Actinomycetota bacterium
CCCGAGCGGCGACGGAACGGTGGTGCTCGACATCGGCGGCGACGTAGGAGCCATCGTGCTGCACACGCCGCACGAGCTCGCCGGCATGGAGATCGACATCTTCCGCCGGGGCGACGATCGCCCCGCGATGCACACGGCCGTGCGGGCCCGCCACTTGCCCGGCGGTCACGTGCACGCGGCGGTGTACCCGACCGTTCCGGCGGGCGACTACGTCGTTGCGGCGGTCGGCGCGCTGCCGTCGTTGCCGGTGACAGTGCGCGGCGGACACGTCACCGAGGTCACCTGGGAGGCGTGACATCACCTGGGAAGGCGTGACCGGCGGCGGGCCGGTGCACGGACCGGCCCGCCGGATCATGCGTCGATCAGGTGAGACCGTTCTTCGACAGCCAGTCCGCGGCGACGGCCGACGGGTCCTGCTTGTCGTTGAAGATCTTCAGTGCCATCTCGTTGTACGCAGCCGTGTCCAGCTTCGCGTTCACCGCGTTGATCACCGCGTCGAGCGCGGGGCTGTCGGCTGCGTCGCGCCACACCGCAATAGCATTGTCCGCAGGCTGTAGGCCCTTGTCGTCGGTGAGCAACACGAAGTCCGCGTCGATGACGCTGCTGCCCGTGAACAGCAGGCCGACGTCGATGCTGCCGTCCTTCAATGCCTTGTTCGTGATCGGCCCGCCGGTGTCGAGCTTCTTCACGGTCTTGAACTTCAGGTTGTAGAGCTGTTGCTCGGTGGTGCCCAGGCACAGCGGACGCTGCTGGCACTCGGGCGGCCCACCGAACGTGAGCTGCGACGCGACCGCCGTGAGGTCGGACACCTTGGTGAGGTTGTATTTCGCCGCGGTCGCCTTCGTGACGTAGAAGCCGTTGACGTCGAGCGCGGTCGATGCCGACGACGCCTTGACGCTGTCCGCCGAAACCTTCGCCTGCAGTGCGGCATTCGTGGTCGCGGCGTCGCCCGTGGGCGTGCCCTTGAGGGAGACGAGCAACGTGCCCTGGTACTCGCCGTAGAGGTCGATCTGGCCGTTCTTCAAAGCCGCGTAGGTCACCTCGGTGGGGCCGAGGTTCTTGTACGACACCTTGAACCCCTTGGCCGCGAGTGCCTGCCCGTAGAGCTGCGACAGCAACTGCGCGCCGGCAAAGTCCTTCTGGCCCACGACGATCTTGGCGCCCGCGGCGCCGGTCGGCGTCGTCGTGGTGGAACTCGGTTTGCTGCTGCTGCCACACGCGGCGAGGGCGAGCGCGAGTGAGATGAGCATGGCACCCAACGCGAGGCCGGGGTAACGCTGTCGGGGATTCCGACGCATGGAAGTACTCCTCATTCGGAAGGGATTTGGTCGAGGCACCCTATGCGGCAGCCGCAACCGGCACCACGGCCCGGGCGCGATGGGCACCGCCTTTGCGCAATCCCGGCGAAACCACGGAGCGCTGCACGACGGCCAGCGCGAGATCGGCGACGACGGCGAGCACGGCAACAAGCACCGCACCGCCGAAGACCGCGATGTTGTCGTTGGTGTTCAGCCCGATGTAGATCGGCGTGGCGAGGGTGTCGACACCGGTGAACGAGGCGAGCGTCGCAGTCGCGACGATCCCGACCATCGCGGTCCGGATACCGGCCATGATCAGCGGCATGGCCACGGGTATCTCGACCCGCCGGAGGATCTCACCTTCCGACAACCCCATGCCACGCGCCGCGTCGACGAGCTCCTCGCCGGCCTCGCGCACGCCGACGTAGCTGTTCGTCAGCATGGGCGGGATGCCCAGCAGGACGAGCGGCACGAACGCCACGAACGATCCGGTCCAGCCGAAGCCGGTCGGACTCGTGATGCCAAAAATCTGCACTGCCAGCACCAGCATCGCGTACACGGGGATCGCGCGACCGACGTTGGCCACGTTGATGGCGACGACACCTCCGACGCCACGATGACCCAGCCACGCGCCGAGGGGCACCGCGATGACAGTCGCGACCAACAACGAAGAGATTGACACGCGCACGTGGTTCGCGAGCAGGTGCGGTATGCCGTCGCCACCGCGCCACTGGTCGCCCGACGTGAGCCAGTGCCACACGTCGACGAGGAAGTGCACGAGATGCATCGCCTCACACTCCCGTCAACGCGACAACTTGCGCCATGGTGTTACCGCGCGTTCCGCTCGGACGAGCAGCAGGTCGGTGACGACCGCGAGCGCGACCGAGAGCACGATGCCGACGACCAACGGCGTGTGGAAGTCGCGCTGGTAGCCGTCCTGGATGAAGCGCCCCAGACCACCCTGATCGACGATGAACGTCACCGTCACGAGACCGATGGTCGACACGGTCGCGAGACGGATGCCGGCGACGATGGCCGGGAGCGCCAACGGCAGCTCGACCCGCAGCAAGCGGCGCCACCGCGTGTACCCCATGCCGTCGGCCGCATCCAGGACGTCGTCCGACACTCCCCGCAGGCCCTCGAGCACGTTCCGAACCAGGATCGCGAGGCTGTACAACGTCAGCGCGATCACGGCGGGCTCGCGCCCGGTTCCGGTGACCGGCAAGAGGAGTCCGAGCAGGGCGACCGACGGGATCGTGTATATGGAATTCACCACGGGAACGACGATCGCCGCGACCGCACGCCGGCGCGCGGCGAGCACCGCCAGGGGCAGCGAGATCACGAAGCCGTACGCGACCGACAGCGCGGTGAGCACCATGTGCTCGCGCAGGTACGCGTAGATCTCGTGCTGATGGTCGGGGATCCACGCCCACCAGATCCACGAGTTCGCGTTGCTGCCCAGAACGACGGCAGGGTGCAAGAGCCCGATGGTACCTTCCTACCCCAGTGATCCGACTCGAGTCGGTGCGCAAGCAGTATCCCGCCGGACTCGTCGCGGTCGAGGACCTCAGCCTCGACGTTCCCGACGGCGAGGTCTGCGTCCTCGTCGGGCCGTCGGGCTGCGGCAAGACGACGATCCTGCGGATGATCAACCGCCTCATCGAGCCGTCGGGCGGCAGGATCCTCGTCGACGGCGACGACATCCTGCGCGTCGATCCCGTCGAGCTGCGGCGCCGCATCGGCTACGTGATCCAGCAAGTCGGTCTCTTCCCGCACCAGACCGTCGCGACGAACGTCGGAACCGTCCCGCGGCTCCTCGGTTGGGACCGCGCGCGCGTCCGCGCGCGCGTCGACGAGCTACTCGACCTGGTCGGTCTGCCGGCCGGCGAGAATCGCAACCGGTATCCCGCCGAGCTCTCGGGCGGCCAGCGCCAGCGCGTGGGCGTGGCCCGCGCGCTGGCGGCCGATCCGCCGATCATGCTGATGGACGAGCCGTTCGCCGCGATCGACCCGGTGACGCGTACGCAGTTACAGGACGAGTTCCTGCGCGTACAGCAGACGCTGCGCAAGACGATCGTGTTCGTGACCCACGACATCGACGAAGCGGTGAAGATGGGCGATCGCATCGCGATCCTGCGGGTCGGCGGCCGCCTCGCGCAGTACGACCCGCCCGACCGGCTCCTCGCCGCGCCCGCGAACGACTTCGTCGCGGACTTCGTCGGCCACGACCGCGCCCTCAAGCGACTGCGCATCACGCGCATCGACCTCGACGCGCTCCACACTCCGCCGACGGCCGGCGACATTCCCTCGGCGCGAGCCGCGCTCGAGACCCACGAACTCGTGGTCGTCGTCGACAGCGACGCCGACGCCGACCGTCGGATCGCCGTGCTGGCGCGAGGAGACGACGCGCTCGCGATGGTTCCCGGCGTGGAGCAGGACCGTCCGCTGCAGGACGCGCTCGCCTTGATGCTCGAGCGGCACAGCCCCTGGGTCGCGGTGACGAAGGAAGGTCGCTACCTCGGACTACTGGGAATCAACGACTTCTGGAACGGCGCGGTCGCGTAACAGCCGCTCGACTACACGCCGGCCAGCGCGTGCTCCGGCAATCGGTTCTTACCGTCGAGACTGCCTTCAGAGCCGTACGGTCGGAACCGTATGAACGCGGACTCGTGATGAAACGGCCGGGCTCGGTCGGTCCTGATCGCGCTTTCGTGGGCAGCGTCGCCGGGGCCGTACGCATACGTCGACGCCGCGTGCGACGACTCCCACAATGAACACGTCGAGACGAACGGCGGCCGGCCGAGCCCCGTCGCCCAGATCAACCCCGGCGCGGCGAGGACCGCTTCTTCGGCCTTCGCACTGGTCCGGAGGAACCGCAGCGCCTGCGTGATACGGAGACGGCCGAGTGTCAACACGACAGTCGGTCCGTCGTAGTCGACTGCCCGCGTGACCGGC
Organism: Actinomycetota bacterium; assembly: GCA_030839005.1. Taxonomy (GTDB): domain Bacteria; phylum Actinomycetota; class Acidimicrobiia; order IMCC26256; family PALSA-610; genus PALSA-610. The sequence continues at coordinate 4,254 of JAUZEM010000190.1, forward strand.
AGGTCACTTGGAAGGCCGGGCCAGCTTCCGAACGCGCGCAGAGGTGCGAGGCGGACGCGCCATCCCTGCGCAAAGGGCGTCGCCGCACGATCCTCGGTGAGGAACCGGCTGAGCGCGTCGTCGTCGTCCCAGAACGCGACGAGCGCCGGACGTCTGATGTCCGGCGACGGCAGCAAGGAGGAGCGAAGGGGCGCCGCGAGCGCGACCTTCGAGTAACGCAAGCCGGGCGTGGACGCGGGATCGGGCGCCCGGCGCAAGACCGCCAGCGCTCGGCGAACGCTCAGATCCGCGAGATGAACAGATGCGATCATGACCGCCTCCTCCGCTCCGGCACCACCGGACGCAGGGCAGATCATTGCCCGCGCGAACGTCGCCTACGGCATCGAGCCTCCGCGACCGAGGTCCAGGCCGAGTCGGCGGGCCGCCGCGGCCGCCTCGCCGCGGTTGGTCACGCCGAGCTTGGCCAAGATGTTCGATACGTGCACGCTCGCGGTCTTCGCCGAGATGAACAACGCGTCGGCAATCTGGCGATTGGTGCGACCCTCGGCAACGAGCGCAAGGACGTCGAGCTCCCGGGCGGTGAGGCCGTAGCG
>JAUZEM010000244.1 GCA_030839005.1 Actinomycetota bacterium
GCATGCGCACCGTGTTCGATAGGTACAGATCGCGCGTCCCGCTCGCCAGCAGTGTCGGCGGGAAGCGCTTGGTGAAGTCGCCGATCAGGGGTGAGAGACCCGGAGACGCCAGGTCATGGTCGCCGGCGTAGAGAAGGCGTTGCGGCGTCCCTCCCCGGAGCATGGTATCGACTCCGGCGTTGGTCCGGAACGTGTCGCCGGACTCGGTAAGGTCCGCTTCGGGCGTCAGCAGGACCGCTGCCGCGGGCAACGCCAGTCCCTCGTCTCGCGCGCGGAGGATCGTCGCGGCGGCAAGGTTGCCGCCCGAGGACGAACCGCCCACGATGATCTCGTCGGGCTCATGGTCTTGCAACAGGGCGCGGTAGGCGGCAACGCAGTCGTCGAGCGGCAACGGGTAGGGATGATCCGGTGGCATCCGGAAGTCGACCGCCCACATACGTACTCCCGCCCGCGCGATCGCGTTGATGCCCATCGCGCGACAGCAGGCGCCGCCGCCCGTGATGAACCCGCCGCCGTGGATCTCGAGGAACACGCGGCGGTCGTCGTCCGGTGTTCCTTGCGGGGTGATGACGTAAACGATGACGCCGTCGAGGTCGATCTCGGCGACGTCGGCCTCCACACGCGACGCCTGCTCGGCGATCATGGAGAGCACCGCCTCATCGCGTGCCGCGATTGTCGTGCGCCAACCGTCGCGATCGTCCAAGTCCGGTAATTGTCGCTGTTCCATCGGGGCCATGGCCAGCACGGACTGTGCTACATGGCTGAGGTGAGCCGGAACCGGGATGTCACGAGCGGGGACGTGCAGCGCCGGGGTGGCGTCGGTTGTAGTCATGGTCTCCTCGAACCACTCAAAGCGCAATCGGTACGTACGACTCCGCGCAACTCGACGAGGCGAAGGTCCAAACTTCGATCGCGTACCGCTCACGTGGTAATCCCGGCATAGTTCGATGCAAGAACATCTCGTCGAAGAGCAGCGCGTCGCCCGGCTCGAACGTCGGGCGAACCGGAGCAATGCCTCCTCCCGCGCGCTGAACTTGATCGTTCAATACCTCGATCCCGGTTCTTGTTCCCTCGATTCCACACTCCAGGATGGCGTCAAGGCGACGCGGAAGAACCTCGAGCCCGGACGCATCGGTGCCATCACCGCAACGCGATAGCGCAACCCACACGTCGACTGTGCGAACGCCGCTCCCGAGGAACGAACCGTCCTGATGCCACGCCGGAGACGGTCCGGGCAGAACGCGTCGCAGAGTCGTCTTTTCAACGCTGAGGACCGGCCGCTCACCGAAATAGCCGGCGAGGATCTCGGGAACGCAGTTCTGTTCGAGAGCGTCGATGAGCTTGAATAGTGCTCGGGGCGAGTCGGAGGCAATTACCGCGTTCAGTTTTCGGTTCAGCGCGCGCTGCAGGAGTGCTTGGTCTCCAACGGCGTCGTACGCGGGATCCGGCGCGAACCAAGGTGCTGTCTGAGACAACGAGGCTCCCGACAGGTGCGCCTCGCGCGCATCGAACGCCGCATCGATGAGGCCGATCAACTCATGAGCGCGATCGACCTCCACAAGCTCGCGAACCAACACGCAACCATGGTGAAGAATCGCCCCGCCGAGAACTTCGGACGTGAGCTCATCGCCGAGTATTTCGGGTGGTCGCCCGACGACGTCCGGGAACGGATCCGCCAGCACGGGCGGCCAGGGCTCCACGGGCACCGACGCATCCAGCTGCAGCGCTGCCTCGTGACGCAGACGGACGAGACGCTGCTCAACTTCGGTATCGGGTTGTTCTCGATTCAGGGCAGTCCATGCGTCGATCGCGTCTCGAAATCGGCCGCTTGCCTCCAAGGCGAGCGCAGCTTGGTGCATCTTCGATGTGTCGGTCATTGATTGTTGTCGACATTCGTGCGCGCGGCGTATCCGATTGACGAACCATTGGATTCTTCCCTTGTCGCAACCGTAGCAGCGCACGCAGTTCCCATCACCAGCTTCGGCATGTCCCCGATGGCGGCCGCTTAGCGTGCGCGGGATGGGTGCGTACGCCCGGCGGGACCGACCGCGAACACACGAAGAACGTTCTCGGTGATCCGTTGGACAACCCGGTCGGGACCACGGGGTCCGTTCGAACATCCCTCATAGAGCCTGCAATCCCACTCAGCCCCCGCCGCAAACACACCGGCACCGCTCGGCGCGGTGTAGTAAGTGGTGTCCGAGAAGAATTGACCTTTGCGGTCGCGCCCGACCGGTTTGCCGTCGATCCCCAAGCACGTGACCGGGGAATGCAACAGGGTCTCGACATTCGGCGGTGTCGGAAAGCTCCTGTCGACGTGGTCCGCCTCGCGTTGTACGAGCCTCGGGATGTGGTCTCCATCCTTGAGGCCGGTCCCGGCGAACACCCACGACGACGCGTCGGTAACAACGCCGTCGCTATCTGATCCGAAGCAGTAGAAGACCATTCCCGTAAGCGTGCTCTCGGGCCGCGGCCGGGGAGGCGGCGGCGAACGCCACAACGTTGTCACCTGTGCATCGTCTTTGCCGAACAGCGGGTCGTCGCGCGCGATTCGATAGTTCACCTCGAGGCGGTCTTTTCCGAGCGGAGACGGTTCGAGTCTGATGCGCCAGTACACCGCGTTCGGGCCGAGGAACATCAGGTTCGTGCCATGGTCGCGCGCCGCCTCCACCGCGTCGCGCTTGGCAACCGACCAATACTCGTCATGGCCCCCGGAAACCACCACCTTGTGCCTGAGGAGCTGCGCGGGGTGCTCCTGCACGTCGATGTCGGTGGTGTAGGCGACGTCGAGGCCGAGCCGCTCCACGAGCGTGACCACTCCGAGCTCCGTGGCGAGAAAGCCGCAGCACACGGCGTACGCGGAAGGGTCGAGGCCGGGGTCGATCGCCCAGTTGTAAGGGCGGTCGAATGACACCACCGTCGATCTCGTGCGGGCGTCCTGCTTCGGGCCGAAGTACAAGCTGTGCCCGCCCCAGTCGTTATATGCCTGCCAGGTCGTGACCGCGTTCATGACGAGCTCCGGCGAGCGACTCCCGTCGTTGCGCACCGTCAACGGGACGTACGACTGACCGACATGCGCCACCAACTTCAACAGGTAGTCGCCCGGCATCCAGTCCGTCGACACGTGGACGCGCATCGACGGTTCCCACTCCGCCGTGACGGTACGAGTCGGCCCGGCGATCGTCGGCGCCGGCTGCGCCTTGGCGGAGACCTCTGGCGATCGCCATACGAGACGGCCGCCGAGACCCTGATACCAGCCCATACGATACGCCTCGACACGGAACGCGGGCGCCGATGTCGAGACGTACAAGGTGATGGAGTCGCCGACCCGCGCACTCACGCGGCTGGCATATCCCTCGACCCCGCCATACGTGGCGTTCGCGATTCGCCATGCAGACGTACCTGGACGTCGGTTCTCCTGCAGCACCCAGTCCGCGGGAGGGCCACTTGACCCCCGCGTCGCCGTCCACCAGGTCGCCAAGGCGCAGCCGGCGCCGACGATCGCCGGGCCGACTCGTACCGTCACGGCGGAGTGGGAACCGTCGATGCGCG
>JAUZEM010000251.1 GCA_030839005.1 Actinomycetota bacterium
CGCGTGATCACCGACCGCGCGGCGGTCGCGGTCGAAGCCCCGGCCCCGAACCCGCCATTCGAGCCGGTCGAATCGCCGACCGAACCGTTCGACACGCGAACGCGGGTGATCGGCGGCTCGATGCCGGCCGACCCCGAACCGGTCATCGATCTGCGCGAACCGGAACCAGAACCCAAACCGCAATCGCCTGATACGACGCAATCGCCTGATACGACGCAATCGTCCGATACGACGCTATCGCCTGATACGACGCTGACCGCCACGGAGATCGCGGTCGAAGTGCGCGGGCGGTTCGGCGATCGCTGGGTCGGCGGCTTCGAGATCTGCGAGGTCATGACGACACCCGACGGCCCGCGGTACCGGCTGCGGCGTCACCGCGACGGCGTTGTGCTCCCGGAGCTGTTCGACGCGACGAGCATCAGGCACATCGAGACGTTCGATCAGCTCAGCGACGATCAACTCAACGACTCGAAGGGCTACTGGTCTCGTTCCTGAGCACGCGCAGCGAGCCTGTGGTCGACACGGGCTCGAAGCCGTCCGCAACCGCGCGTTGCCAAACGTGAAACGGCGCCTGCCCGCCGGCCGAGGGATCCTCGAAGACGTCGTGGATCGCCAGGGCCCCGCGCGCAATCACGTGTGGCGACCAGAGGGTGTAATCCGCGAGCGCGACGTCCTCGGCGTGGCCGCCGTCGATGAACAAGAAGCCGAGCGGGGTGCGCCAGACCCGCGCGATCGGCGCGGAGAAACCGACGACGCCGACCACGACGTCTTCGAGCCCGGCGGCTTGGATCGTCCGCCGGAAGAACGGCAGCGTGTCCATCCGGCCCGTCTGCGGATCGACGACCTCGCGATCGTGATGCTCCCAACCCGCCTGATTCTCCTCCGAACCGCGATGATGGTCGACGGTGAACAAAACCGTGCCCGCGTGTCGCGCCGCGGCACCCAGGTACACGGCCGACTTCCCGCAATAGGTACCGACCTCCAGCAAAGGACCGGTGCCGCCCGCGCGGCACGCCGCGTCGTACAGCGCCAGCCCTTCGTCGTCCGGCATGAAGCCTTTCGCGGCGCGTGCGACCTCGAGCAGGCGATCGTCCATCACGGGCGCGCAGACTAGGACCACCGGTCTCCGGACGCGCGATACTGCCCCGACGTGAGGACGGCCGGCGCGCGAGCGCTCGACGCGAATCGTTTGCGCGCGCCGGCGTTGGCGATCGCGTCAATCGGCCTCGTGTTCGGCGCGATCCGGCTCATCGGGCCATTCGACTACGGCTACGACTTCGCGGTCTACCGAGTCGCCGGGAGTGCCGTCGTCCACCACGAATCGCTGTTCGGACCGTGGATCGGCCAACACCTCGACCACCCGCTCCCGTTCACCTATCCACCGCTCGCCGCGGTGTTCGCGGTGCCGTTCGCCTTGGTCGGCAATCACCTCGGCTACGCGCTGTGGAACATCGCTTCGATCGTCGCGCTCGTCCTCGTGGTGAGGACCGCCACGAAGCCACTCGTACGTCGCTTCGCGAGCCCGCGCCTCGCACTTGCCGTCGTCTGCGCGATCGCGCTCGCGCTCACCCCCGTACAGGACGAGATCGGCTTCGGCCAGGTCGGCATCGTCTTGATGGCGATGTGCTTCTTCGACTGCTCTCTGGAGACGACGCGCTGGCCCCGCGGCCTGCTTGTCGGGACGGCAACGGCGATCAAGCTCGTGCCGGGGGTCTTCATCCCCTATCTGTGGCTGAGCGGGCGCCGCCGCGCCGCCGCGGTAGCCACGGCAACATTCGCCGTGCTGTCCCTCGCCGGCACGGCGCTGATGCCCGGCGACTCGAAGACGTTCTGGACCTCACGGGTGTTCGACAACAGTCGTGTGGGCAACGCCGCGTACGTCAGCAATCAATCGCTGAACGGCATACTCGAACGCGCGTTGGGGGCGCACGTCGACGTGATCTGGTTGGTGGTCGCCGCGGCGGTTGCCGTATTCGGTCTGCGCCGGGCCGCGGTCGCGAGCCGCCGGGGCCAGGAGTCGCTCGGCATCGCGCTCGCCGCGCTCGTGGGCGTGCTCGTCTCGCCGGTGTCGTGGATTCACCACTTGGTGTGGATCGTTCCCGTGCTCGCCGTGCTCGTCGGCAACGCCAACGATCGGCGCCGGGTCACATTGGCGGCCTCGATCGCGATGCTGTTCGCACTGCGGCTTCCCTACCTCGGCGACAACATCCCGCCGGCGTGGCATGTCGGCTGGATCGCCGCGTTGCTGCGCGACTCCTACGGGCTCTTGTGCGTGTACCTCCTGTTCGCGCTCGCACGGCTCGCCGACGTCGCGCGACCGGTCACCGAACCCGCATGACACGACGAATCGCAGCGACCAGACTCTGCTGCTCACGCCTCGTCGTCACCCGTCGCCGGTCGAAGCCGTCACCCGCGAGGCGCACGTCGGCGTACACGTCGTCGCCGTCCTCGTGGAAGTGGAGGAACGCGCGCGACCGCACGTAGAACACGCCCGGCGAGCGCTCGACGAGACTGTCGATGGCACGCAGACGTACAAGTAGGTCTTCGATCGTGCCCAGCCGCGCGGGCGTGATGTGGCGCACCGTCGGATCCGGACGTCAGATCCGAGCGGCTTCGACCCATCGACCGAACACGTCGCCCAGGGCGTCGACGATCTCTCCGAGGGTCGCGTAGGCACGCGCCGCTTCGATGAACGCGGGCATCAGGTTGACGTCGGGCTCGGCGGCCAGGGTCCGGACCCGGGCGAGGGCGGCCGCGACCGCGGTCGTGTCGCGCTCTCGGCGCACTTTGTCGAGCCGCCTACGCTGTTCCTCCTCGACCTCCGGACCGATGCGCATTATCGGCGGCGGTGGTTCGTCGCTGCCCTCGAGGAATCCGTTGACGCCGACCACGATGTGGCGACCCGCGTTCAACTTCCGCTCGAGCTCGTACGCGGAGTCGGCGATCTCGCCCTGGTACCAACCCTCCTCGACGCCTTGGATCGCTCCCTCGAGCATCGAGCCGTTGCCCAGCTCCTCGATCTGCCGGAACAGATCCTCGGCTCGGCGTTCCATCTCGTCGGTGAGCGCCTCGACGTACCAGGAGCCGCCGAGCGGATCGGCGACGTTCGTCACGCGCGTCTCGTGCGCGATGACCTGTTGCGTGCGCAACGCGATGCGGGCTGCCTTTTCCGACGGCAATGCGAGCGTCTCGTCCATCGAGTTCGTGTGCAGGCTCTGGGTCCCGCCGAGCACTCCGGCCAGCGCCTCGATCGCCGTGCGGACGATGTTCACCTCGGGCTGTTGTGCCGTGAGCGACACGCCCGCGGTCTGCGTGTGGAAGCGCATCTGCAACGACCGCTCGAGCTTCGCACCATAACGGTCGCACATCCAGCGCGCCCAGATCCGGCGCGCGGCGCGGTATTTCGCGATCTCTTCGAAGAAGTCGAGGTGGGCGTTGAAGAAGAACGAGAGTCGGGGCGCGAACGCGTCGACCGCCAGCCCGGCGCGCATCGCGAGCTCCACGTAGGCGAACCCGTTGGCGAGGGTGAACGCCAGCTCCTGGGCGGCCGTCGCTCCGGCCTCTCGTATGTGGTACCCGGAGATCGAGATCGGATGCCAGCGCGGCATCTCGTCGGTACAGAACGCGATCGTGTCGCGCACGAGCCGCAACGAGGGCCGCGGCGGGAAGATGAACTCCTTCTGCGCCTGGTACTCCTTGAGGATGTCGTTCTGTAGCGTGCCGCCGAGGCGCGCCCGCGCGACGCCGTTCGCCTCCGCGTTGGCGACGAACATCGCGAAGATCACCGCGGCCGGACCGTTGATCGTCATCGATGTCGTCACCGCGCCGAGATCGATGCCGCGGTAGAGGTCGTGCATGTCGGCCAGCGTGTCGACCGCGACACCGCACTTGCCGACCTCCCCGAGCGCGAGCTCGTCGTCGGAGTCGCGGCCCATCAGAGTGGGCAGGTCGAACGCGGTCGATAGGCCGTCTCCGCCCGCGGCGAGGAGCTCGTGGAAGCGGCGGTTCGTGTCGATCGCGGTGCCGAAACCGGCGAACATCCGCATCGTCCAGAGCTTCGAGCGGTACATGTCGGTGTACGGCCCGCGTGTGTAGGGGAACCGGCCGGGGCGCTCGGCGTCGTCCGGGCCGTAGACGGGCTCGACCGGGACACCGGACATGGTTTCGAACCGGCTCTTCGATCCGGATGCGGGCTCCGACTCGGTAGTCACCGTCACATGCTAGATCCCGAACATGTCGGTCACGCCGTGGTCGCGGCCCGCCGTATAACCGCCGTCGACCGCGATGGCCTGTCCGGTTACGAACGAGGCGTCGGCTGACACCAGGAACAGCGCCGCGGCGGCGATCTCGTCGGGCCGTCCGAGCCGGCGCAGCTTGTGTTCGAGCCGGATCTGCTCGCGCACGTGCTCCATGCCCGGCATCCCGAAGACACCTTCCAGCATCGGCGTCTCGATGAAACCGGGACAGATTGCGTTCGCGCGTATGCCGGCGCGCCCGTAATCGATCGCGAGGTTCTTGGTGAAGATGACCACCGCGCCCTTGGACGCGTTGTACGAGCTGCCGCCCGCGGTGCCCTCGAGCCCTTCGACGCTCGCCACCGTTACGACGCTGCCCCGCTCGCCGTCGACGGGCTCCTGTTCGAGCATGTGCGCGATCGCATGCTTCGCGCACAAGAACGTGCCGGTGAGGTTTACGTCGAGCACCCGCTGCCACTCGTTTCGATCGAGAAGGTGCGCCGGTCCACCACCCGCGACCCCGGCCGCGGTGACGATGGCGTCGATCCGCCCGTGCTCGGCGACCATTGCGTCGATCACACTCGCAATGGCCTCCTCGTCGCGGACGTCGGCTCGCGCGAACGCGACGTCGGTCGCTTGCGGCGGCAGCTCGAGCTCCGTCTGCGGCTCGGTCACGTCGATCCCCACGACACGCGCGCCCTCG
>JAUZEM010000265.1 GCA_030839005.1 Actinomycetota bacterium
GTCTTACTCGCGACGACATCACGGCGGCTGTTCATTTCCTGAAGTTCCGTTTCGCCGCATCCGATGTCGAGATGTTCGCGAGCGGCCCGGTACACATCGTCGTCGACCATCCCGACTACGACCAGGATGTGCTGCTCACGCCCGAACAGCACGAGCAGCTGCTCTCCGATCTTCGCGACGCGTCGTAGCGCGACTCGCCGTGGATAGCCTCACGGGCATCCCGCTGAGCATCCGCGTTCGCCGTCTCGATCCCGAACTTCCCTTGCCCGCGCGCCGGCACGCCGGAGATGCCGGTTACGACCTGGCCGCACGCGCGGAGGCGCGCCTCGAACCCGGAGGCGGCCGGGCACTCGTGCCGACTGGAATCTCCGTCGCGATCCCCGAGGGATTCGCCGGTTTCGTGCAACCCCGCTCGGGCCTCGCGTTGCGTCACGGTGTGACCTGTCTGAATTCCCCGGGCTTGATCGACGCCGGTTACCGCGATGAGATCAGTGTGCTGCTCGTGAACCTCGACCCCCGGGAAGCGTTCGACGTGCACCGCGGCGATCGCATCGCGCAACTCGTGATCCAGCGCGTGGAGAACGTGGTCTGGCACGAGGTCGAGACACTGGACGATTCGGCTCGAGGGAGGGACGGCTGGGGATCGACCGGCCGGCGTCAACCGGGCTCTCGCAACGCGGACGGCCTCTTGTAGGGTCGCCCGATGCACGATCGCAGATTCCGTTTCGGCGTCGCCTGCAGCAAGGGCCGGTCGCGTCAGGAGTTCACCGCGCTCGCACGCAAGGCCGAGTCGCTCGGCTACTCGACCCTCTTCGTCCCCGATCACTTCGTCGAGCACGACCTCGCGCCGACGGTCGCGCTCGCGCACGCGGCGGCGGTGACCGACCGGCTGCGCGTCGGGACGTTCGTGCTCGGCAACGACTACAAGCACCCGGTCGTGTGCGCGCGGGAGATGGCGTCGCTCGACCTCCTCTCCGACGGTCGCGTGGAGCTCGGCATCGGCGCGGGTTGGATGACCGCCGACTACGAGAAGGCCGGGATCCCGCTCGATCGTCCCGGCGTACGGATCGCGAGGCTGGCGGAGGCGATAACGATCCTCAAGGGATTGTTCTCGCCCGGTCCCTTCACGTTCCACGGTGAGCATTACCGCGTCACGGATCTCGACGGCATGCCCAAGCCGGTGCAAGCGCCGCTGCCGTTTTTCGTCGGAGGCGGCGCGCCGAAGATCCTGGCGCTCGCCGCGCGCGAGGCGCAGATCGTCGGCATCAACGCGAACCTGCGCTCGGGCGACGGCACCACGTCCGATGCCGCGCGCTCGATGACGCCGGACGCGACCGACCTGAAGATCGGCTGGGTCCGGGACGCGGCGGGGGAGCGGTTCGACGACCTCGAGCTGCAGGCGCTCGTCGGCTTCGTGTACGTGACGGACGACGCCAAGCAGGTTCTCGAAGGCATCGCAGACGCGTTCGGCGTCTCCGTCGACGACGCGCGCGTCGCGCCGCCCTGCTTGGTGGGCAGCGAGGACGAAATCGTCGCATCACTCGAGGAACGGCGCGAACGCTGGCAGATGTCGTACCACGTCATCGAGGACCGCTCGATCGACACGTTCGCGCCGATCGTCGAACGCTTGGCGGGAAAGTAGGGATTCATGAAACCGTTTCGGTTCGGAGTGCAGGTCTCACAGGTGGACTCGGCGTCGCAGTGGCGCGACAAGGCCCGCAAGCTCGAAGACCTCGGGTTCTCGACGCTGTTCATGCCCGACCACTTCGGTCCGGAGCTCGCGCCCCTGCCCGCGATCGCAATGGCGGCCGCGCACACGACGAACTTGCGGGTCGGGTCGCTCGTGTTCGACAACGACTACAAGCATCCTGCCATCCTCGCCAAGGAGGCCGCGACCATCGACCTGCTGTGCGACGGCCGGCTCGAGCTCGGCGTCGGCGCGGGCTGGATGCGGACCGACTACGACCAACTCGGCCTGCCGTACGACCCGCCGGCCGTGCGCGTCGACCGCTTCGAGGAGGCGCTGAAGGTCATCAAGCAGTGCTTCACGGGTGAGCAGTTCACGTATCACGGTGAGCACTACCGCATCACCGACTACGCGTCGTGGCCCAAGCCCGTGCAACGGCCGGGTCCGCCGCTTCTGATCGGCGGCGGCGGCAAACGCGTGTTGTCGGTCGCCGCGCGCGAGGCCGACATCGTCGGCATCAATCCCAACTTGCGCGCCGGTGAGATCGGGCTCGACGCGGCGAAGGACTCGCTGCGGGAGCAGACCGACCGCAAGGTGCAATGGATCCGCGACGCCGCCGGCGCCCGAATCGACGACATCGAGATCCAAATGCGATTCTTCGTCACGCGCGTGACGCCGGATCGGATGAAGCTGGCCGAAGCCCTCGCACCATCGTTCGGCGTGTCGCCCTCGGAGGCGTTGGAGTCGGGCGCGGCGCTGGTCGGTACCGAGGACGAGATCGCCGAGCAGCTGCATCGGCGCCGGGAGCAGTGGGGTCTTTCGTACGTGGTCGTCGGCGACGACAACGTGGACGAGTTCGCACCGATCGTCGCCAAGCTCGCGGGTACTTAGCCCGCGGCGGCCGCGAAGCGCTCCGGTATCCAGACCGAGAGTCGCTCGCGCAGCTCGCTCGCAGCCTCCGTGAGGAGATGTCCGGCGCCGGGCAGCAGCACGACGTCGCCGTGACCCGCGAGCATCTGTACCACCGTGCTCGTCTCCGGCGGAAGGATCTCGTCGTCCGTGCCGTGCAGCAAAATTAGGGGTGTGTCGCCCAGCTCCGACGCGTGCTCGCATCCGGCCGATTGGGTCGAGAGCGTCACCACGCCCCGGCAGTGCGCGCCGAGCACGATTCCGGCCTGGATCGCGACTGCCCCGCCGAACGAGTGGCCGATGACGACGAACCCGCGCGCACCCGAGCGGCTCGCGAGATCGGCCGCGGCGGCGACGTCGTGGACGCATCGTGAGAGATCATTGGGCTTGCGGTAACCAACCCGCATCGTTGCAATCCCGTGCGCATCGGCAAGCTCGCAACCGAGCGCGTGGTAGAGGCCACCGGCCGGACCGAGCATGCCGCCCATGCCGCCGCCACACGTCACGACGACGTCGTGCGCCGCCCGCGGACCGTGCCAGAGCACGCTGAGGAGCCCGTGCAGCGTGTAGATCTCGAGGTGGGCGAGTCCGGGCGCGATCTCGACTTCCTCCACCGCGAGCGCTTCGAGCAACTCGAGGGGAGAACGTGGTGCGTCGGTGCTCACAACATCGACTTCAGCAGCGCCCGCGTCTGCGCGCGCTCCTCTCGTGACCCGTAGATGGACGCGACGTACTCGGTGACTCCGGCGTCGGCCAGCGCGCGTACTTGCTTCTCGACGGTACGTTCGTCGCCGACGATCGCGACGTCGGCGGGTCCCTCTGCGCCTTCGCGGTCGAGCATCGCGCGGTACGAAGGAAGGAAGCCGTACATACGGAAGTCGCGCGCCGCGCGCTCGCGCGCCGCCGCGACGTCGTTCGTGACACAGACCGGCAGCGAGGTCAGGATTCGCGGTGCCGGTCGTCCGGCCTCCTTTGCGGCGCCCGCGATGATGGGAACGGTGTGCGATGCGAGCGTCGCCGGCCCGGTCATCCAGGTGATCGTCCCGTCGGTCACGGTTCCCGCGAGTTTGAGCATCTGCGAGCCGAGCGCGGCGACGAGCACCGGGCACGGGATGCGGGGTTCGATGCCGATAGTTGCGTCGGTGCTGATGGTCTCGCCCTTGCACGACGCCTTTCCGTCGTGGATGAGCGCCATGAGCACCGAGAGGTACTCGCGCATGTGCCGGACCGGCTTTTCGAAGGACAGGCCGAACATGTTCTCGATGACCATCTGGTGCGACAGGCCGATGCCGAGCACGAAGCGGCCGCCGCTCGCGGCCTGCACGGTGAGGGCCTGCTGCGCCATCGTCAAGGGGTGACGACCGTAGGTGGGCACCACTGCGGTGGCGAGTGAGATGCGTGGTACCTCGCGGCCGACGACCGCGAGCACTCCCATCGCGTCGAGGGCGAAGATCTGGGGGAGCGCGTACGACGTGAAGCCGTCCGCGTCGGCGGCGCGGGCGTCGGCCACCACCGCGTCGATCGTGCGCCCCGCGGTGTCGCCTCCGAAGATGCCGATTTTCATGCTTCAGGAGGCTATCCGTGGTCGGCGGCGCGCACGAAGGAGGCTTGTATACTGTCGGGCCTACGCGGACGTGGCTCAGCTGGTAGAGCACAACCTTGCCAAGGTTGGGGTCGCGGGTTCGAATCCCGTCGTCCGCTCTCGAAGAAGCGGCCTTTCGGGGCCGCTGCTTCGCGTTTGCGTCGTCGGAGTCCGGACGGTCGCGGCCGAGATCCCGCACGTCTACTGTTCTGCACATGGCGGACGCACGCAGGTTTCGGATGGGCCGGCTCGACCATGTCCACATCCGCGTGCCGGACAGAGCCGAGGCTGCTGCGTGGTACGCCGAGCACCTTGGCTTCGAGCCGGTCGAGAAGTACGACTTCTGGGC
>JAUZEM010000274.1 GCA_030839005.1 Actinomycetota bacterium
CCGGTCGCTGGAGGACGTCGAGCTGCCGATGGAGGTGGGCATGCGCGTGGTCGCGATCCGGCGCGGCCGTGAGTGGCTCATCGATCCCGACGGCGACGAGCATCTCCTCCCGGACGACGTGTTGATCCTGCGCGGCGCCCGCGAGGGCATCGGCGAGGTACGCGTGCTCGCGGGCGCCCCCGAGTGGCGGCCCGCGGGCGTCGAGGAGGACCCGGCCATCTCCGATCTCGACCGCGCGGTCGACGTGCTGGTGGAGATGAAGAACCTTTCGGAGGCCGCCGTCGGTCTGGCGTACAGCGCGCTCCTCCTGAACGACCAGGGCCTGGCCGCCCAGGTGACGCAGCTGGAGGATCGCCTCGACGAGATGCGCGAGCAACTCGAGCTCTGGGTACTGCGGGCCGGCGCCGAGACGGTCGACCCGTCCGGGCTGCGCGGCCTGCTGCACCTCGGCGCGGCGTCGGAGGAGGTCGGCGACGCCGCCCAGCAGCTCGTATGGCTCGTCGAGCAGGAGGAGGAGATGCATCCCGTGCTCGCGGTCGCACTCGGCGAGGCCGACGAAGTGTTCGTGCAGTTCCCGATCGCGCCGGGAAGCGCGCTCGACGGTGTCGTCGTCGCCGGTACGCAGATCGGCGACGACACGGGCTTTCATCTGCTCGCGATCCGGCGCGAGGGCCGGTACTTCTACCGGCCGCGTCGCATCACGTTGGCCGCAGGAGACGAGATCCTCGCGACCGGCCCGCGCGAGGGTCGCGCCGTGCTGGCGCGACAGTGCGGGTTCCGGTTCATCGAAGACGACGACACCGGAGCCGTCGAGCTCGTTCCGTCGCAAGAGCTCGCGCGGTAGCAGCCGCTCACTCCTCGCCGCTCCAGGACCTGTCCTCGGCATCCCACGCCTCGTTGCGCGCGTCGACCCTCTCCTTCCAGTGCTCCGCCGCTTCGCGCGACGGATACGGACCCAGACGCCTATCGGGCGGGCATCCGCCGTCCGCGCGCTCCGCGGCCTTGTGCTCGAGGCACCAATACCACTCGTGATCGTCCATCAGACTCGGCTCTCGGTAATCAACGCGACAACGTCGTCGAAATGTAACGGGCGGGCGCACGCTCGCGGCGGGTCGGCGGACATCCGAAGGTGACAGGCTGTCACGGTGTTACTCGGAGTCCTGTCGGATATCCACGGCAACCGCACCGCGCTCGAGGCGGTCATTGCCGACGGGACCGATCGCGGCGTCGAGAGGTGGTGGGCGCTCGGAGACCTGGTCGCGATCGGCCCCGATCCGGTGGAGACCCTCGAGATGCTGGCCAACCTGCCGAACCTGTTCGCCACCGCCGGCAACACCGAGCGGTACGTCCTCACCGGTGACCGGCCCGCACCGCATGCCGATGATGTCGTCGCCAATCCTGAGCTCCTGGGCTTGTTCGTCGCCGTCGAGGCCTCGTTCTCCTGGACCCGGGGCGCACTGTCGACGGGTGGCTGGCTCGATTGGCTCACTGCGCTACCGCTCGAGGTGCGCATCGAAGTCGACGACGGCACGCGGCTGCTCGGGGTGCACGCCTCGCCCGGTCGCGACGACGGGGACGGCATCACACCCCACCGGCCCGACGACGAGTTACGCGCCGCGCTCGCGGGCGTCGGCGCGGACATCGTCGTTGCGGGTCATACCCACCAGCCGACCGACCGCATTGTGGGTGACATCAGGGCGGTGAACGGAGGGAGCGTGAGCAATCCGATCACCGACGACCTCCGCGCGAGTTACGTGATCGTCCATGGCGACCGGCGCGGGCATCGACTCGAGCACCGGCGTGTGACATACGACCGCGATGCGTTCCTGCGGCGTCTCCGGTTCTCGGGCCACCCGGAACGTGACTACATCAGCTCTTTTCAGCGAGGCGAGCAGTACCGGTATCCGGCGCAGCGAGCGGGCGCCCCGCGCATCACCGACTGACGCGCCGCGGGCCGACGCCCGGCGACAGCTACCTCGCGACCGCGAGCGCGACGACGACTGCCGCGACGCCGACCATGATCGCGCCGGCGACACCGAGTTCCGGTCGCCCGGCCCGACGGGCCCGCAGCATTGCCTCGGCGGCGATCAGGCCGCCGATCAGGCCGCCGACGTGCGCCGCGATCGAGACGTTCGGGATGAAGAAGTCGAGGACGAAGTTGATGGCCAGGAGGGGCCCGAAACCCGTGTCCCAGAAGCGCACCCCCTGGCGATGCATCACGATCGTCGCCGCGGCTGCGACGCCGAACACACCACCCGACGCGCCGGCGGAGAGGGCATGCGGCTGCGCGATCAACGCGCCGGCCGACCCGGCGGCCACGGACACGACGTAGAGGAGGCCAAACCGCAATGGTCCGGCGCCGGGCTCGAGCAGTTGCCCGACGATCCACAGCAGGAGCATGTTGAAGAACAGGTGGAGGAAGCCACCGTGCACGAGGGACACCGAGAACACTCGCCACCATTGGCCTTGGTGCACGAAGGGCCCGTAGAGCTCGAGGTCGAAGGCCGTCCGGCCCGTGCCGGCGAAGTTCCCGCCGTCCCGCACACCGATGAGCACGAACGCGGCGACGGTCACGCCGATGATGATCTTCGTCGCGAGCATGTTCTCGCTGCGCGCGAACAGGCCGACCCGCTGCCGGGCGCTGGGCGCGGCGCTCTTCACGCAGTCGACGCAGTGCGAGCCGACCGACGCCTCGCGCAGGCATTCGGGACATGCCGGCCGCCCGCAGCGGGTGCAGCGCCGTCCGGTCTCCCGATCGGGATGCCGGTAGCACGTGGTAGGCGGTGCCTGCGACATAGGGCTTTCACGGTACCGGCTCGAGCCACGTGCTCCGGCGCACGGGCACGCCGCCGTTGACGCGCGGTCGGTAGCGTTTGCGCGATGAGCGACACCGGAGTCGCGGGTGCCGCTTCCACCACGGGGCCCGACGGGCTGACCGCGGACGACGTGGCGCGGCGGGTGCGCGCCGGGAACGTGAACGCCGCCGACGAACGCACGAGCCGGACGGTCACGGAAATCCTTCGGGCCAACGTGCTGACCCGGTTCAATGCGATCCTCGGAACCGCGTTCGTGCTCATCCTCGTATTCGGCGAAGGCCAGGACGCGCTCTTCGGCATCGTGCTCCTGTTCAACGTGCTGATCGGGGTCGTTCAGGAGTACCGCGCGAAGCGGACGCTCGACCGGCTCGCGGTTCTGAACGCGCCGAGGGCGCGTGTCGTGCGAGACGGCGTCGTGCGGGAGTTACCCGTCACCGAGGTGGTTCTCGATGACCTCTGCGACCTGGTCGGCGGAGATCAGGTTCCGGCCGACGGGGTCCTGCGCGCCGGCGACGGCCTGGAGGTCGATGAGTCGCTGCTGACCGGCGAGTCCGACCCCGTCGCGAAGGAGTTGGGCGCCGAGGTCCTGTCGGGGAGCATCGTCGTCGCGGGCCGGGGGCGCTTCCAAGCCACGCATGTCGGTCCGGACGCGTACGCGCGCCGCCTCGCGACCGAAGCGCGCCGCTTCACGCTCACCCGTTCCGAGCTCGTCGACGGCGTCAACCAGATCCTGCGCTACGTGCAATGGGCGCTGCTCCCGACCGCGGTGCTGCTCGCCTTCAGCCAGTTCCGGGTGCAGGACTCCAATCGAGCGGCGATCGCGGGCGTTGTCGCCGGGGTCGTCGCGATGGTGCCGGAAGGACTCGTTCTGCTCACGAGCCTGGCGTTCGGCGTCGCAGCCGTCACGCTCGCGCGCCGGCACGTGCTGGTGCAGGAGCTCCCGGCGGTCGAGGGACTGGCCCGGGTCGACATCGTCCTGCTCGACAAGACCGGCACGCTCACCGAGGGAGTGATCAGGTTTCAACACGTGCGCGAGATCGCGCCCGACGATCCGGTCTCCGACGCACTCGGCGCGCTCGCCGACGACGACAATCGCAACGCGACCATGAATGCGCTGTGCGAGGCATTCCCGGCGCCCGAGGGTTGGGTCCGGACGGCCACGACGCCATTCTCGTCCGGCCGCAAGTGGAGTGGCGCGACGTTCGGCGAGCGCGGCACGTGGGTGCTGGGTGCGCCCGAGATGGTGTGGACCGAACGCGCGCTCGACGATGCCGTGCGCGCCGAGGCCGACCGACTCGCGGGCGACGGACAACGGGTCCTGCTCCTCGCGCATACCGACGCCGCGCTCGTCGACGACGACCTTCCGGACGGGCTCGGCGCGTCGGCGCTCCTCGTGTTCGACGAGAAGATTCGCGGGGACGCGGCCGCGACCCTCCACTACTTTGCGGAGCAGGGCGTCCGCTGCATGATCATCTCCGGTGACAACCCGCACACCGTCGGCGCGGTCGCCCGGGGTGTCGGCGTGGCGGGTGCAGACCAGGCGCTCGACGCGCGCGAGCTCCCCGACGATCCCGACGAGCTCGGTGCCGTGCTCGAAGACGTGTCGGTGTTCGGGCGCGTCTCGCCGCAACAGAAGCGGGCGATCGTCGGCGCGCTGCAGCGCCGCGGGCACGTTGTCGCGATGACGGGCGACGGGGTGAACGACGCCCTCGCGCTGAAGGACGCCGACATCGGCGTCGCGATGGGCAGCGGCGCCCCGGCGACCCGCGCGGTCGCGCAGGTGGTGTTACTCGACGGGCGCTTCGCCAGCCTGCCGAATGTCGTCGCGGAGGGCCGGCGGGTCATCGCCAACGTGGAGCGCGTCGCCAACCTGTTCGTCACCAAGACGTTCTACGCGATGATGCTCGCCATCGTGATCGGGATCGCGCGCTGGCCGTACCCCTTCCTCCCTCGCCATCTCACGGTCGTGAGCAGCCTGACGATCGGCATCCCGGCGTTCTTTCTCGCGCTCGCACCGAACCCGCACCGTTACATGCCCGGCTTCGTGCGGCGGGTGCTCCTCGTCGCCGGCCCGGCCGGCGCGGTAGCGGCGGCGTCGACGTTCGCCGCGTACGCCGTCGCTCGCCACTACGACGACCTGGCGGTGTCGCGCACGGCCGCCACGATCGCGTTGCTCGTCGTCGGCCTCTGGGTGTTGAACCTTCTCGCGCGGCCGATCACACCGGGCCGCTTCCTCCTCTTCGGCGCGATGGTCTTCGCGTTCGTGCTGATCCTCGGTGTCTCGGGACTGCGCAAATGGTTCGCGTTGGGCCTCCCGAGCGGCGCGGCGATGTGGGGGGCGATCACGGCCGGCGCGCTGGGAATTGTCACCCTCGAGGCCGGCTGGCAGATCACGCAGTGGTGCTCGCCGGCAGAACAGCGCACGGCGCGTTGGGCCTGGAGGGCCGCGGCCGCGCCGGCTGCCGGTGCGGTTCCCGCCGACCGGTAGTCGTCAGTCGCGCGCTTGATCCCTCGTGTACACCTGCATGCACTGTTCGCGTTGAGGGCAACCGTGGCAGGTACCAGGCTGAACGCGCTGCACATACCCGAGCTCGACGTGCCAGCACCGATCGCAGCCGCCGCAGAGGAAGCGCACTCCCTCCTGGTCGAAGTCCACGATCGGCTCCAACCGTCCACTCCCACACTTGGGACAACGGGCCAGCGGGCGCCGGATGATCGTCGGCTCGTGACTCTGCGATCGCCTCGCCCCGTTGCTCATCGAGGTGTTCCCCATCGAGGTGCTCATCGCGTACATCCTCGGCACATTTGTTTGGGAGATTAGGACGACCTCGAGCCGTTTGCCACGCGGCGCAAGTGACACCCGGGTGCGACCACCATGCGCGACTGCATGCGCGATCAGCAGTGCAGTGTGCCGGAATCCGGCCGCGCGATCGGGTCGACCGGGGGCGTGGTCGACGACGTCTGCGCCGGCCCCGCGCTCGATGGGTGCCCGAAGTCTTCCGTCAACCAGATCGAACCGTTCCCGGCGCAGAACACTCCGACGCCCATGCGGGAGAAGCCGGGAGCCAGGATGTTCGCGCGGTGCCCGTCCGAGTGCATCCAGGCGTTGTGGAGCGATCCCACGAGCGTTGTGGCACCGCCCTCCGCGATGTTCTCGCCCACGTAGTTGTACGGGCCGAGCAGGTTGCCGATCGCGCTGTGCCGGAAACCGTGGGAGGCCATGTCGGCGCTCCACGCGGCCGCGTAGTTCGCGAGCGTCGGATCCCAGCTCACCGGAGCGAGATGGCGTGCCGCGCGCTCGTCGTTCACACGAGCGAAGAGATCGGCCGCCATGAGCCCGATCACGGATGAGGTCGACGGGTTGCACTGCGGGGCGGGCGACGACGGCGAGAACGCGTAGGTCCGAGCGTCGGCGAACGCGATCCAGTATCCGGTGGCGCCCGGCGACATCGCGACGGCGACCGCGGGCGCACCCGGACACGCGCCGACCGCGGAACCGTAGAACGGACTGTTGGTTCCGAAACGGAAGAGCCCGCCGTCCGCGGCGACCATGGTGTAGCCGGTGCCGTTCGGCGCCGCGGCCATACCGGTGATCGGTTGATTCAGCCGAATCGATCCGGTCGAACCGAAGAAGGGCGCGTTGAAGGCGAAGATGCCGCCGTCGCTGGCGACGAGCCAGTAGCCGCTGCCGTTCGGCGTCGCGGCCATGCCGGTGATCGGCCGATTCAGACGGATCGATCCGGTCGAACCGAGGAACGGCGCGTTGAACGAGAAGATGCCGCCGTCGCTGGCGACGAGCCAGTAGCCGCTGCCGTTCGGCGTCGCGGCCATGCCGACGATCGGCAGGTTCAACCGCTTGCCGCCCATCGACCCGTGGAACGCGGCGTCGCCGAAGCTGAAGACCGCGCCCTGCCGATCGGTCAGCCAGTAGCCGTGGCCCGACCGAGTCGCCGCGATCGCGACGATCGTGTCGTGGGCAAAGCCGGCGGCCGAACCGTAGAAGATCGCGTCACCCGCGGTCAGGACGCCTCCGTCGGCTGCGACGCGCCAGTAGCCCTTTCCGCTCGGTGTCGCGGCCAGACCGACGACCGGTGCGGCAAGCGCGGTGACGGTCGATTCGATCGCGACATTCGACGTGGTCGCGGTCGTGCTTGCGCTCCCGGCGTTTGTCATCGCGTTCGCGGCGAGGATGGCGAGGGTGATGATGGCGGGCGCGATGATGGCGGTCCGCGTGTGGCGACGTGCTCCGCCTCGATCTCGATCCATGAGAACCTCCCCATGTGGCCGTACGTGCACTGTCCGTGCGCTCGTCCGTGCATCAATACGGCAGGTTGGGAAGTTCTATTGAGGAAATCGGACCTTTAGCCCTATCTGTCGGGGCCGCGTCCGGCTGATGCCGGACAAATCGACCTCACGCGTGCGCGGGGAGGGAGGTCGTGGTTTTCGGCGCGGGGCGCTTCGTCGTCGGCGTTCGCGATTTCGGCGCCGTCGTTGTCGTCGTCGTCGATGTCGTCGTAGCCGGTGTGGTGCCGACGAGCACGGTGTTCTGCAACATCGGATAGTGCACGCGGTAGTGCTGGCGTACCGTCGGTCGCCCGGGCATTTCGATCATGCGGTCGAACTCCACGTCGTAACCCGTCTCTCCCGTCGCCACCGTTTCGCGTTCGAGCGCGGTGAGCGTGGCGCAGCGGTTGTCGAGATCGTCGGTCGGCTTCTTCGCGGGACACAGGACCAAACGGTCTGTGATGGGTTCGGTGTGAAGGATCTTGCGGTTCGCCTCGGTCGCGCGACGGCCGTCGGTGTTTCCGTAGAAGGTGACGGTGATCGAGGTCGCGCCATAGCTCGTGCGGATCAGCACGCCGTGCCTGGTGTCGTTTCTGAACTGCAAGTCGACGGAGGGGAAATTGATGGTCGCCTCCCGTCCCATCGGATAACGCGAGATGTAGTAATGGTGCGGGGAGTGGTCCACGTCGACGTAGCCGCCGAAGAATACGGCGTTGTAAAGCGTCGTGGTGAGCTGGCTGATGCCGCCACCGAAGTCTTCGCCGAAACCCTCCTCGAGGATGATCGGGGCCTTCACGTATCCCTTCTCCGGTGTGCGTGGTCCGAGCGTCTCGTTCAGCGAGAAGGTCTTCCCGGGCGCGACGACCGTGTTGTTGATCAGGTCGGCGGCGAGATGGATGTTGTGCACTCGCGGCTGTCCGGCGGGGTGGTACGTCGTGAACGACGAAACCTGGTACGAGATCCCGAGCGCTCGTGCCCACGCCGTGTCGTGGGCGGGGTGCTCCGTGCGAATCGTTGCCGTGATCGAGCGGTTGCCGCGCAGGATCGCGGCGCCGATCGCGTCGGTGTCGAGCTGCTTGCCGTCACGCGACGGCACGACCTTGACCGCGGCGGGGTTGCTGACGTCGAAGCTCGCGTCGACGGGTGCTTGCTCCACTGCGGCGAAGGCCCCCGCCAGCACGAAGCGCAGCTTGTCGGCCGCGACCGTGAGGTGGAGGTCGTTTCCGTCGATACGCGTGCCGAGTGTGACCGCGAGCTGCGCCGGCGTCAGGGACACCCGGGTCGCGCGCGCAACGACGACGTACTTGCCGGTCAGCAACGCACGCGCGTGAGCCGCGGCGGCATCGACTGCCGCCTGATCGACTCGCGGAACCACATCGCCGATCGGGAGCTCGAGGTCATGGCGCGACCCGCTGTTCAGCATGAGCTGCATGCTGCGTTCGGCGTCGGCGCGTAGCAGGCCGCGGCCCGGCCGCGGTGAGATCGGAACCACGGTTGTTCCGTCGAACCGCAGACCGCCCTCGACCAGACCCGTTGCGACCGCGTTCGCCCATCCGTCGAGGAGGCCCTGGAAGCGCGCGGCGTCGTAGTGCACGACGAGGTGGACGACCTCGGGCCGGAATCGCC
Organism: Actinomycetota bacterium; assembly: GCA_030839005.1. GTDB lineage: Bacteria > Actinomycetota > Acidimicrobiia > IMCC26256 > PALSA-610 > PALSA-610. Next base: position 8,727 of record JAUZEM010000274.1, read on the forward strand.
TCAGCACGGTGTCGGTGACCATTTGCAAGGGGCTCGTATCGCGTCCGGCGTCGTGGGCCTCCCGGATCGTCGCGTCCGCGTCGACCCGGAAGTCGAGCAGGTGCGGATCGACCGCGAACCTGCGGCTGCCGGCGTGCGCGCGGATGGGCGTGGCGTCCAATTGCGCGCTCAAGCGCGCGATTGCCGCGCGGGCGTCGGCGTCCTTCTTGCCGCCGATGGGCGCGCCGTCGATCCGCACTCCGGGGAGCACGGCGCCCGAATACCAGACGTGTTCGACGACAGAAGCAAGCACGAACAGGGCGGCGAGACCGACGACGACACCGCCGGCGATCACGAGGACCCGACGGTTTCGCGCGCCGATACGCGGTGTTTCCGTCGCCATCGGCGGCAGGCTAGCGAAGCGGGAAGAATGGTCGGATGCGCGAAGATCTTCGACTTCGACTTTTCGAACTCGGCGCATCCGACGACGAGATCGAGCGAGCGGTTGCGCAGGGTTGGCTTCCCCTCCTCGCGCTCGATTGCGTCCTGATGCCGGGTCGACGGACCTACGACCTCGCCGGGCTCGCCGCCGCGGCGGGTCTCGATGAGGAGTTGGCGCGACGCCTCTGGCGAGCCGTCGGGTTCCCGGACGTTCCGTCGGGCGTCGCCGCGTTCACCGACCGCGACGTCGACGCGGCGCGCCTGGCGCTCGCGCAGGCGCCCGAGCGCGACATCGAAGAAGGGACGTTGCTCCAGCAGGTTCGCGTCATCAGCGGGTCACTCGCGCGGGTCGCGTCCGTCGAAGCGGAGGGCATTGCCGAGCTGCTGACCGAGATGCACGCGTCACATGCGTCAGAGGACGAGATCGCGCTCGCGGTGCTCTCCGACACGCGGCTCGCCGACGTCGGCGTGCTGATCGACTATCTCCACCGCCTTCAGCTGCGGGCCGCGGTGTGGCGCCAGATGGTGCTCGCGGCCGCACCCGACATCGCCATTGCGGTCGGCTTCGCCGATCTGTCCGGCTACACCAAGCTGAGTGCCGCCCTGGATGCATCGGAGTTGTCGGCGCTCGTGGGCCGCTGGGAAGCGGTCGCGTACGACACGATCGCGGCGAACGGCGCGCGCGTGGTGAAGACGATCGGCGACGAGGTGATGTACGTGGGCCTCACCAACGAGACGGTTGCCGCGTCGCTCGGGCTCCGCGAGGCGGCAGCCGCGGCGGGGCTGCCGCCGCTGCGCATCGGCGTCGCCTCCGGGCCCGTCATATCGCGCGACGGCGATTACTTCGGTCCGGTGGTCAATCTCGCGAGCCGGCTCACCGAGATCGCGGCGCCCGGCGAAGTGCTGGTCCCCGCAGCCTTGCGCGACGAGTTGCGCCCGGACTCGGGCTGCGACGTGCATTTCGTTGCTCGGGGCGCACAGCAGCTGCGCAGCATCGGTTCCGTCGAGGTCTTTGCCGTCGAGCGCAGCGGATAGCGTTCAGCGCGTGACCACGGAACGTCTGAGCCTGCTCCAAGTCCACGCCCACCCCGACGACGAGGCCTCGAAAGGCGCGGGAACCACGGCGAAGTATGCGGCCGAGGGTGTGCACAACGTGCTCGTCTGCTGCACCGGCGGCGAGGCCGGCGATATCTTGAACCCGGCGGTCGAGCACCCGGGCTCGCCGGAGGCGATGTACGAGCTGCGGATGGCCGAGCTCCGCGAGAGTGTGCGGGTGCTGGGCTACGCGTCACTGCAGCTGCTCGGCTACCGCGACAGCGGCATGCCCGACAGCGAGGAGAACGCTCGTCCCGACAACTTCGCCAACGCACCGCTCGACGAGGCGGTCGGCCGTCTCGTGAAGATCATCCGCGCCGAACGTCCGCAGGTGATCATCACCTACCGCGAGGATCGCTCGTTCTACCCGCACCCCGACCACATTCGCGTGCACGAGATCAGCCTGCCGGCGTTCGACCTCGCGGGCGATCCGGAGGCCTATCCCGACGCGGGTGCACCGTGGCAACCGCTCAAGCTGTACTACGTGTCGTGGTCGATCGCGCGGGTCAAGGCCCTGCACGAGGCGTACCTCAGCCGCGGTGAAGAAAGTGTGTACGCCTCGTGGTTCGAACGCGGATTCGACAAGGACCGCACCGACGACTTCACGACCCTCATCGACGTCGGCGACTTTCTGGCCAAGCGCCGCGCCTCGCTGCTTGCGCATCGCACGCAGGTCGACCCCGAAGGCCACTGGATGCGGCTGCCCGACGATGTCGTGCGCGACGTTTTCCCGTGGGAGGAGTACACGCTCGCGCGATCGCTCGTCGACAACAACGTGCCCGAGGGTGAGTACGAAGACGATCTCTTCGCCGGCGTGCGCGAGCGCGTGCAGCAGCAGTAGCGATGATCGTCGAGTTCGTCGTCGCCGTGGGGAAGAAGGAACAGGCTCGCGGCTGGGCGCGAGTCGATGATGGCGCGGTTGTCGGGCGCGGAGAGGGTGCGCCCGCGGCGCCTGCCGACGTGACGTTCACCGCGACCCCCGCCGACGCGCAGGCCCTGCACGACGGCACGCTCGATCTCTCCGTCGGGTTCATGCGCGGCCAAGTGAAGATGGCGGGCGACTTCGGCGCGCTCTTGCGACTTCTGCCACTCACGGGAGGACTCTCGCCCCGCGTCTCGGTCGCGGAGATGCTGCCCGGCTGAGACTCGTGCTCGAGATCTGTTGCGTTGCGGGTTCCCCGCACCTGATCCGTCGGCATCGACCTCATTGCGGGACGCGTCTGTGTCGATGACATCGTGGTGAGAGACCGGCGAAGCGTGCAGATGGGGTCGGAGCTGGGCCGTCTCGCGCATTGGGAGGGGCTGGTCGCAGAGTTGGCGACCGCAGTGGTTGTCACCGACGTTGCCGGGCGGATCGTGATCTGGAACCGGGCCGCCACGGAGCTGTATGGATGGACCGCCGATGAGGTGCTCGGCCGGCCGATCTTGGGCCTCCTCCTCGCGCGGGACGTCGAGCTCGACGCGGTGGCCGTATTGGCATCGGTCGCGTCCGGTCAGCCGTGGGCCGGCGAGCTCGAGTGCCGGCGTCGAGCGGGGTCCGCAGTGCCGGTTCATCTGACTTTGTGTGCCGTATACGACGACAGCCGAGCAGTCATCGGCTTCGTTGTCGAGTCGCGTGACGTCTCCGACGAGAAGGCGGCTGAGCATCACGCGCGGAATACCGAAGGGCAACTGCTCGAGGAGCTGCGCGCGACGGACGCGCGCCAGCAGGCGATCGTCGCGCGATCGCGCGACGCGACGATGTTCGTCGAGAGCGATGGCACGATCCGTTGGGCGAGTCCCGCGACGAAAGAGCTGCTCGGCTTCGCACCCGAGCAGCTCGTGGGTCAGAACGGTCTCGACCTGATCGATTCGCAGGATCAAGAGCGAGTATTTGCGGAGTTCCTTTCCATGCCCGGGCTCGGCGACCACGTCCGCACCGAATTTCGCGTGACGGGCCCGGAGGGCGACGTGCGTTGGCTCGAGGAGGACGCGACCAACCTCGTCGACGATCCCGATGTCGGCTACGTCGTTGCGAACATCCGCGACATCACGGACCGCAAGCGCGCCGAAGAGCAGCTGGCGCGACTTGCATTGCACGACCCGCTCACCGGGCTCGCGAACAGGTCTTTGCTCATCAACCGGCTCGAGCAGCTCCTTGCACGCGGTAGTCCGGCGGCCGTCTTGTACATCGACGTCGACAATTTCGGCGATGTCAACGACTCTCTCGGGCACGCGTTCGGCGACGAACTGCTCAGGCTCATCGCTCGGCGGCTCGACGGTTCGGTTGGACAATCGCCGTCGACGCTCGCTCGCGTCGGCGGCGACGAGTTCGTCCTTCTCTGCGACGGCGTGAGAGACGTGACGACGGCCGTCCTGTACGCCGAACGGCTCCGTGAGAGCTTGAGACTTCCCTTCGAGGTCGGCGGACGCACGGTCTTCGTCGTGGCGAGCGTCGGCGTTGCGCTTGGCCCGGGCGACGCAACCGGTCTCGTGCGCGACGCGGGGATCGCAACCCATCAAGCGAAGCTCCTCGGACGCGATCGGGTTGCGATCTTCGACGCGAGTCTCGACTCGACCCAACGAGATCACCTCACCCTGCAGAACGAACTCCGTTACGCACTCGACCGGGGCGAGCTGCGCGTCTGGTACCAACCGATGATCGACTTGCGCACCAACCGCGTCGCCGGTGTCGAGGCACTCGTCCGCTGGGAACATCCGGAGCGCGGTCTTCTGGTCCCGGCACAGTTCATCGACGTCGCCGAAACCTCCGGACTCATCCGTGCCCTGGGGAGCCAAGTACTGCACCAGGCCTGCGTGGACGCGCGCACCTGGAACGAACGCGGCGTCCCACTCCGCGTCAGCGTCAACGCCGCAGTCGCGCAGCTCAACAGTGGCGACTACGTCAGCGAGATCCAGACCGCGCTGCAGGAGTTCGAGCTCGACGCGGGGCAGATGACGATCGAGATCACCGAGACGGCGGCGATGCAGGTCGCCGACAGTCTCGACACCCTTCACGGCATCCGCCGCCTCGGGGTCCACCTCGCCCTCGACGACTTCGGCACCGGCTACTCATCTCTCTCGTTCTTGCGCGAGCTCCCGATCGACGCCATCAAGATCGACCGCTCGTTCATCGACGGAATCGGCGCCAGCGCACGCGATACGTCAATCGTTCAAGGCGTCCTCGCGATCGCGGCCGCGCTCGGCCATGCCGTCGTCGCGGAAGGCGTCGAGACCGCCGCGCAAGCAGCGGCGCTCCGCCAGCTCGGCTGCCG
>JAUZEM010000290.1 GCA_030839005.1 Actinomycetota bacterium
ACCTCGGGTACGCGTCGGCGGGATCGGTGAGAACGTTCACCAGCGACACGCCCGGCGTCGCGAAGGCGCGGTCGAGCGCGGGACCGATTTCGCCCGGCTCGTCGACGAGCTCGCCGTGGCCACCGAGTGCCTCGATCACCTTGTCGTAGCGGATACCGGGCGACAGCTCGGCCACGACGTCGTAGCCGAACAGTGCGTGCATCGGGTGTTTCTCCAACCCCCAGATGCCGTTGTTGCCGACGATCGCGGTGACGTTCACGCGGTGCCGCACCAGCGATTCGAAGTCGCCGAGCGCGAACCCGATCGCTCCGTCGCCCAGCAGCAGGACGACCTGGCGCCCGGGGTGCGCGATTCCCGCCGCGAGCGCGTAACCCGGCCCCATGCCGAGGCATCCGTAGGGCCCGGGGTCGAGAAAGGTCCCTGGCTGATAGCTCTGGACCAGCTTGCCCGCGTACGACACGAAGTCGCCTCCGTCGCCGATCACGATCGCGTCGCGATCGAGCCGCTTCGCGAGCTCGCCGTAGATCCGCGCCGGCTTGATCGGCGCGGTGTCGGCCTCGAGCGCCGGGAGCTCGGCCGCGCGCTGCGCCTGCTCCTGGGCGCGGAGCCGCGCGATCCAGTCGTCGTGCGCGCCGGGCCGCGCTCCGGCAACGGTGAGTGCGACGAACGTGGCCGCGAGATCGCCGGCCGTGGACGCGGCAAGCGCCGCGTGCGATGCGATCTCGCTTGCCGCATCGCACAGATGCACCACGAGCGCGTCACCGAAACGGCCGAATCCGAGCCGGAAATCGAGCGGCGTTCCCGCCACGAGCACGAGATCGGCCTCCCGCAACGCAATCGAGCGGGACCGCGAGAACGCGAGCTCGTGATCGGCGGGCAGCGTGCCGCGTCCCATTCCATTCACGAACACCGGCACCCGCGCGCCCTCGGCGAACGCCCGCATCGGATCCTCCGCATGGGCCCAGTAGACGTCGCCGCCCGCGACGAGAACCGGCCGCTCCGAAGCGCCGACCAACGCGGCCACGCGCGCGATGGCGTCGGGGTCGGGCGCGGCGCCGCGGAACGACTGCTCGTCTCCGACCGGCGGCACTTCGATCGATCCCGGTCCGAACGCATCGAGCGGGATGTCGACGAACGCCGGACCGCGGTGGGGCGTGCGCGCGGCTCGGCACGCGGCATCCGTGTCGGCGACGATGGAAGCCGCCGACGTCGCGGTGGCAGCCGTCTTCGTGACCGGCGCCACGATCGGTATGTGGTCGAGCTCCTGCAAGGAACCCGCACCCCATCGCGCCTGGGGCGCGCGCCCCGCCAGCACGACGAGCGGCGAGCCGTTCATGCGCGCCGCAGTGAGCGCGCTCACGCCGTTCGTCACTCCCGGGCCCGCGGTCAACGCCGCGCAGCCCAGCCGCCGCGTCACCTTTGCGAAACCCTCCGCCGCGAATGTCGCGCTCTGCTCGTGCCGCACATCGACGAGCCGGAGATCGGCCTGCACCGCGCCGTCGTAGAGCACGAAGAGATGCCCGCCCGAGAGCGTGAAGACGACATCGACGCCGTGCCGCTGCAACATCTCGACCGCGAGCCGGCCGCCGTGCGCCTCCACGACCCGTTACTTGGTCGGCGCGGGGACCGACGCGAGGAATCGAGAGAGCGCGTCGATCCACGCTCCGGGATTCTCGAACTGCGGCGAGTGCCCGGCGTCGGGGATGATCACGAGCTGCGCGCCCTCGATCACATCGGCCATCTCGCGCGAGGCCGCGACGAACGGCGCGTCCTGCGATCCGACGAGCACGAGCATCGGGAAGCGAACCGCCGCGGCGAGCGCGGCGAGGTCGTCGGGCTGGTACGCGAGTGCGACCGCCATCGCGCCCCACATGACCTCCGACAGGTCGGCCCACTTGCGATCCTGGAACGCGCGATAACCCGGACGATCGGCGAGCTCGCGCTGATACGCGGGCGTCTCTAGGACCTGCACCAGATCGAGCAGCTCCTTCAGCGCGTCCTTGCCGCGGGTGAACGCGATTTCGGCCGCGGCGTCCATGAGTGCGGGATCGAAGCCGGGAATCGGGCCCGCGGAGGTGTCCATCATCACGAGCGCCTCGACCCGTTCCGGCGCGCGCAACGGGATCTGGCGGCCGACCATCCCGCCCATCGAGTGACCGAGCAGTCGGAACCGTTCGAGCCCGACCGCGTCGGCCACCTCCAAGATGTCGGTCGCCAGCCGGTCGATCGAATAGGCGGTGCGATCTCGGGGCTTGTCGCTGGCGCCGTGACCGCGATGATCGAAGATGACGACGGTGTAATCGCGCGCCAGCGCGGAAACATGGTCGGAGAAGTCCTCCTTGGCCCCGCCGAGACCGTGCACGAGGAGCAAGCCCGGGCCGTCACCCGCCACCTCGACCGCCAGGCCGACCCCGTCGCTCGTCGTGATCCTCATGCCCCATGGTCGCCCGAAAGCACCAGATCGCGCCACCCCACCGTCGTTTCCCTCAGTCGCCGTTCGGGTCTTTTTTTGTGTTTATGGGTCGACTCCACGCTCCGCTCCCTCCGGTCGCTGCGCTGTCGTCTCCCTCTAGGATCAGAGTGATGTCGGAGGCTGACCCGCTCGTTCGCCGCCCCGGGTCGATGTGGAAGCTCGCGCTGCGGATCGTGGTGAGTGGGGCGCTCCTCGCGCTCGTCGTGTCCAAGGCATCGAGCGTCGACGACGCCATCCCCGACCAGCACGGCGCGCTCACGATCTCCCTGCTCGTCGCCGCCGTTCTCACCGCCCTGGTAGGTGTCGTCCTCTCGGCCTGGCGCTGGCAGCGGGTGTTGCTGTTGTTCGACGTGCGGGTGCGCGTACCCGCCCTCTTTTCCCACTACGTCGTCGGCCTCCTCGTCGGCAACGTGCTGCCGTCGACCATCGGCGGCGACGTCGTCCGTATCGCCCGGGCCTCGAACACGGTCGGCTCGTCCAAGGTGTCATTTGCCTCGGTGGTGCTCGAACGGCTCACTGGGTTCGTCGCGCTGCCCCTCCTCGTGTTCGCGGGCTTCGCCATCCGCCCGTCGTTGATCCACCACGCGAACGCATGGGTCGCGTTGCTGGTCGCGGTGTCGACACTCGTCGTGCTGACCCTCATCTTGTTCGTCGCCGGTCATCCGCGCCTCGCCGGTCGGTACGCGGGAAAGGAGAGCTGGGCGCGATTCATCGGCGAGGTGCACCTCGGGGTCGAGCGCCTGCGCCGCGACCCGCGCCAGATCGTGCCCGTGCTCGGTACCTCGCTCATCTACCAGAGCTCGCAAGTCTTGATGTTCGGACTGATCTTCCGCGCCCTCGATCTCCCCGTTCCGATCGCAGCCGTGATCGCATTCGCGCCGGCCGTGTTGATGCTCCAAGTACTGCCGATCACCTTCAGCGGGCTCGGAGTGCGCGAAGGCGCGTTGGTACTGTTCCTGCACTCGTTTCACGTCAGCAACGCGCAGGGACTCGCCGCGGGCCTTTTGTGGTGGGGATGCATGATCGTCGTCAGCATGCTCGGAGCGCCGGCGTTCGCCGTCGGAAATCGACCTCGCTCCACCACCGCCGCGCGGGAACACGTGTGAGCACCCGCGTGCAAGGCCGGCCGAGGCTCGCAGGTGGACGCGTCCTCTCCGACGGGCACGTCCTCTACTGGTGGGCGGAGCTGCTCGCGATTCTGGTCTTCTACGTCGCGTACTCGGCGGTCCGCAATATTCACGGCGGCGCACAAGCACCGCCGCACGCGTTCGACCACGCGCGCCAGATCATGTCGCTCGAGCGTCATCTCGGGATCTACCACGAACAGACAATCCAGCAGTGGGCCCTGCATTTCCGCCCACTCATCCTCTTCGGCAACTACTTCTACGGCTCGTTCCACTTCATCGTCACGGCCTTCGCGGGCATCTTTCTCTACCGGAGGTACGCCGACGACTACCCGCGCTTTCGCAACACGCTCGCTATCACTACCGCCGTCGCGCTGATCGGCTTCACGCTGTACCCGCTCGCGCCGCCGAGGATGTTCCCGGGCTTCGTCGACACGCTGCTGAAGGACCCGGCGTTCTGGTCGTTCAGCTCCGGCGGCATGCAGAACGTCTCGAATCAGTACGCGGCGATGCCAAGCGTCCACATCGCATGGGCTACATGGTGCGCACTGGCACTCGGACCGCGCTTGAAGAACCGCACCGCCGCAACCTTGGCGTGGTGCTACCCGCTCGTCACATTGGTGGTGATCGTCATCACCGCGAATCACTACATCCTCGACGCAGTCGCCGGTGTCGTGCTCCTCGGCATCGGGTGGGTCGCGGCGAACCGCCTGACGCGCGCCGGTCGGGCATCGTCAGCGCGCGGAGGGAGTGAGTCGCCCGCCCACCGGGTGGCCTAGCCTGCCCGGCTCGTGACCGACCGATACGACCTCGACCACGTCGCGCTCGCTGCGACCGACACCTCGTCCGCACTGCGTTTCCTCACCGGCGACCTCGGCGGGACCATCCTCTTCGGCGGCCAGGCGATCGGGTTTCGTCCGATGCAGGTGTGGCTCGGCTCTCGCGAGGGCGACGGCATGCCGGTCGAGTTGCTCGAGCCGTGGGCGATCGAGCAGAACGACTTCCTCGCGCGTTTCGTCGCCCGTCACGGCGCCGGACCCCATCACCTGACGTTCAAGATCCCCGATCTCGCCGAGGGGCTCGCACGAGTGCGCGGCGCGGGCTTCCACCCAGTGAACATCGACGTGTCGGATCCAGAATGGAAAGAGGCCTTCTTGATGCCCCGCGAAGCTCACGGCACCGTCGTGCAGCTCGCGGAATCACACGGGCATCCCGAGACGCGTGCGGAGCTCCTCACCTACGTGGCCGCGCACGGCGCCGACATGCACCCGCGCTGGTGGACGGAGCCGCCGCGCGCCACTGGGCACGGAACCTTGCGGCGCGTGGTGCTGCGAACGCCATCGCTGCCCTCCGCGCTCGGCTTCTTTGCCGGCATCCTGCAGGGCGACGTCGAGTACGAGACGCCGACGTCGGCCGACCTCGTGTGGCCGCGCGGCGCGCGCATCCGTTTGGAGGAGACCGCCGACGCGCTTCCGGGCATCGACCGCCTCGAGGTCATCGGCCTGAACGAGGAACGAACCGTGATCGGGACCCGCTTCACCCCCGTTACCGAATAACTGTTGGCTACTTTCTGGGTCGACTCCACGCTCCGCTCCCCTCCGGTCGCTGCGCTGTCGTCTCGCTTCATGCGCTGCGCTCGGCGGGCGGCCGGCGCTCGTCGCGCACGATCCTGCGTACCGCATCGTGCACCGCCTGGTCGGCGAGCGAGAGCTGCACGCCGCGCGCGGTGACGACCGCGAGGCGACGCGGGGGCATGCGCGCGATCCGCATCTGGCGCAAACCCGCGTGATCATGCGCCACCGCCGTCTCCGGCAGGATCGACACACCTGCACCCGCGGCGACGAGGTCGGCGATGAGCCGTACGCCCTCGACCTCGATGGGCACACGCAGCTCGACGCGCTCGGCCCGCGCCGCGGTTTCGACCTCGTCGCGCAACGGGTTACCCGCGGGCGGGAGGATGAGCGTCTCGGTCGCGAGCTCGGCCAACGCGATCGGCTCGCGACCGCGCAGATGCCGCGACGACGGAACGAGCGCGACGAGGTCTTCGTCGCGAAGGTGTTCGACGTGCAGCCGCGGATCGCTCACCGGCTCGGTGACGACCGCGCACGCGAGCTGGCGCTCCGCGACCTCGCCGGCGAGTCGCTCCGACGCACCTTCGGTGAGCCGCAGCGACACGCCCGGCGCACTCTTGCGCATCTCGGCCACGACCATCGGCACGAGCAAGCGGCTGACCGTGCCGACGACGCCCAGGGTTGCGTGCCCGGTCTCGAGACCCTGCAACATCGACAAGTCCTTGTGCAGCGCCTCGATCTCACTGCGAATCGCCCGGGCCCGTTCGATCACCCGAACGCCGAACTCGGTCGGAACCGTGACCCGCCGGCCCCGGACCAGGAGCTGGACGCCCAGCTCGGCTTCGAGCTGGCGGACATGCTCCGACACATTGGACTGGACGGTGTGCAGCCGATCGGCCGCGGTCGTGAAGCTGCCCGCCTCGGCGACGGCCAGGAACGCCTCCAGCTGGCGAATGTCCATGCGAGTCCTCCTCCGGGCGCGCCGCCGGTCAGAGCGCCTGTACAGGGCGCCAGGGCCGATGCATCGCCAATACCGATCGATACTATCGTTCCCACGTCTTTGACAGATGGTCTTGTGATCGACTTCACTAGGAGATGTACGACAGGAGCTCGAGGGAGCCGGCGTCCCCCCGCCCGGCTCCCCGAGCTCCGTCATCCCCGGTCGTGAAGGGGAGCACATGACCGCCGAACTGATGTCGAGTTTCATCTTCACCGGTCCGCTCACTTGGACCAACGACGCCGCCTGCGACGGTCAGACGCGTCTGTTCTTCGCGCCTGCGGGCGAGCGGCCCGAGGCGCGCGTCGTGCGCGAGTCACAGGCTCGGGCCGTGTGCAACTCGTGTCCCGCGCTGGACGAGTGCCGCGACTGGGCCCGGACGCACCGGGAGTACGGCTTTTGGGGAGCGGAGTCCGAAGAGGAGCGCGCCGCCGCGGGCTTTCGCGTCGACATGCCGGTGGGGCGCGTCGCCCGCTACCCGCGGGGAAACGGCGAACCCGTCGCACCGCGCGAGTCCCGCATCGCGTAACCCGGCCGCGCCCGCGCTCACGCGCCCGCGCTCACGCGCCGGCGGCCCACGGCCGGCCGTATCTCCGCTATGTAACCTCCCGGCCGTGACGGACACGCCGCCGGGGGTCGACCTCGAACGCCTGCGACCGTGGTTCGCGGCGCACGTCGACGGCGCGACCGGCGGAGAGCTGGCCGCGTCGCTCATCTCCGGTGGGCGCTCGAACCTCACGTACGCCATCCGTGATGCCGGCGCCCAGTATGTGTTGCGGCGCCCGCCACTCGGGCACGTGCTGCCGACCGCGCACGACATGGCTCGCGAGTACAAGGTCCTGACCGCGCTCGCGCCTACCGCGGTACCGGTTCCGAAGACGCTCGCCTTCTGCGACGACGCATCGGTGAACGACGCGCCCTTTTATGTCATGGAGCTCGTCGACGGCAAGATCCTGCGCACGAGCGCCGACGTCGGGACGTTGTCGCGCGACGAAGCGCGGCGCTGCTCGGAGGAGCTCATCGATGTGCTGGTCGCGATCCACGCCGTCGATTACGAGGCGGTCGGGCTCGGCGACTTCGGGCATCCCGACGGCTACGTCGAGCGGCAGGTTCGGCGCTGGGGCGAACAGTGGGAACGCTCGAAGACGCGCGAGCTGCCGGCGGTCGACGAGCTCGCGCGCCGCTTGCGCGGCGCGCTACCCGACTCGCCGCGGCCGACGATCGTGCACGGTGACTACCGGCTCGACAACACGATGCTGGCGCCCGACGATCCCGGCCGCATCGTCGCTGTGCTCGACTGGGAGATGGCCACACTCGGCGACCCGCTCGCAGACCTCGGCCTCTACCTCCTCTACTACGTGCGCGACGACGCGCAGACGGGCAACGTCGGAGCGACGATCTCGGCCGAGGCGGGATTCCTGCCGCGTGACGACGTGGTCGAGCGCTACGCGCAGGAGTCGGGACGAGACGTGAGCCAGCTCGACTTCTATGAAGCGCTCGCCGCGTACAAGCTCGCGATCATTCTCGAGGGCATCCACGCGCGCTTCTTGATGGGCAAGACCGTCGGTGAAGGCTTCGATCACATCGGCTCGCTCGTGGAGATCATGGTGCAGGGCGCGCTCGACCAGTGCTCGCGGTCGTCGATCGCGGCGCTGCGCGGTTGAGCCAAACCTGCCGTTGACCTCGAGTCGCAGCCGTTACGAAAGGATGCGTCATGGGCGTTATGGACGGAGTGAAGGTTCTGGAAGTGGCCGAGCACGGCTTCGTGCCGTCGGCGGCGGCGATCCTCGCCGATTGGGGTGCCGACGTGGTCAAGGTAGAGCGACCGACCGGTGATCCCCTGCGCCGGATCATGGCGATGGGCTTCGTCGCCGATACGGGCGACTTCAACTTCCTCTTCGAGCAGTTCAACCGCAACAAGCGGGGCGTCGCGATCGACCTCCGCAACCCCGAAGGTCGCGCCGCGCTCGACCGGTTGATCGAATGGGCCGACGTGTTCATCACCAATTTCCTGCCGACCGCTCGCGAGAAGCTCAGACTCGATCCCGACGACATCTGGGCGGTCAACCCGCAGTGCGTGTACGCGATCGGTTCCGGGCAGGGATTGCAGGGCCCCGACGCGGATCAAGGCGGCTTCGACGCCGTGTCCTACTGGGCTCGTGGCGGACTCGCACACATGCTCACGCCCCGAGGCGGCCAGCTCGTCCAGCCGCGCGGCGCGCTCGGCGACGCGCCGGGCGGCGCGTACCTCGCCGGAGGAGTCGCGGCTGCTCTGTTCAAGCGCGAGCGAACGGGCGAGCCAACCGTTGTCGATGTGTCGCTGCTCGGCGCGGCGGTATGGACACTCTCGAACGACCTCGTTCCGACGACGATCCTGGGCGTCGAACCGCCGCGCCACGTCGCCGGCAAGAGCCTCAGCAGTGTCCTCGTCGGATCATTTCGAACCGCGGACGAACGTTGGCTGAGCTTGAACATGCTCGACCCGGACCGGCACTGGGCGCCGACCTGCCGGGCGCTCGGGCTCGAGGAGCTCATCGACAAGCCCGGCTACACCACCGCCGCCGAGCGCATGCAACGCGCGCCCGAGCTGCATCCGATCTTCGTCGCGCGCATCGCGTCGTTGCCGCTCGCGGAGCTGAAGGAACGGCTATCGGCGCACGACACGATCTTTTCGGCAATCGCGTCACCCGTCGAGGTGATCGACGATCCGCAAGTACACGCGAACGGATACATGCCGCACCATCCCGACCATCCGACTGCGCGATTGTCGTCGTCGCCCATGCAGTTCGACGGGCACGGACTCGAGATCCGTCGGGCCGCGCCGAACATCGGCGAACACACTGACGAGGTCTTTCGCGAACTGGGTGTCGACGACGACTCGCTCGCCTTGCTCCACGAGAAGGGAGCGTTGGCTTGAGATCTCCGGTTCGAAGTCCGCGGCTGATCTGGGGCGTCGGTCTCAACTACCGCGATCACGCGGCCGAGACCGGGCGGCCCTTGCCCGACGCGCCCACATTGTTCGTGAAGTCACCGAGCTCGGTCGTCGCGCCGGGTGAGCCGATCGTCGTCCCCGCACACGTATTACAACCCGACTACGAAGGTGAGCTCGCGGTCGTGATCGGACGGCGCGCGCGCGATGTGCGCGAGGCGGACGCACTCGACGTCGTCGCCGGCATCACGATCGGGCACGACGTTTCGGCGCGTGATCATCAGTTCACGACGGGTCAATGGAGCTGGTCGAAGTCGTTCGACACCTTTTGTCCGCTCGGCCCCGAAGTCGTGTCTCTCGACGAGGTCGACCTCTCCCTCGGTCTGGCGATCGAGACGCGTGTCAGCGGCGAGGTGCTCCAATCGTCGAACACCTCGCAGCTCGTGTTCTCGGTGCCGTTTCTGATCGCATGGATCAGTCAGGGCTGCACGCTCGAGCCCGGCGACGTCATCCTCACCGGTACGCCGTCGGGGGTCGGCGCGGCGCGCACGCCGCCCCGTTGGCTGGTCGACGGAGACCTCGTCGAGATCACCGTCGAGGGCATCGGCACGCTCAGCAATCCAGTGGTCCGACGCGAGAGCGAGTGCCGGAGCGGGACGTAAGGTGAGCGCGTGACTGTCCGTTGGAGTGTGGAGCCGTCATTGCGCAACCCCGCGATGATCGCCGCCTTCTCGGGTTGGAATGACGCGGCCGACGCGGCCTCCGACGCGGTGCGCTGGCTCGCGCGGGCGTGCAATGCGAGACCGTTCGCCTCGCTCGACATCGAGGAGTATCTCGACTTCCAGGCCGCCCGTCCGACGGTAGAGCTGGTCGACGGCATCGTCCGCACGGTCAACTGGCCGTCGATCGCGCTCTCGGCCGGTTCAATGCCCGCGGGGGGACGCGACCTCGTGCTGCTCCTCGGCGTCGAACCGAACCTCCGATGGCGCTCGTTCTGCGACGACGTGATCGGCGTCGCACGCACGACCAACTGCGAAACGATCGTGACGCTCGGAGCGCTGCTCGGCGACACGCCCCACTCCCGCCCGATCCGGTGCACCGGCTCGGCAACCGACGAGGTGCTCGCGGCGCGGCTCGGGATGCAACGTTCGCGATACGTCGGTCCGACGGGGGTCGTCGGCGTTCTGCACGACGCGGTGCGCCGAGCCGGCTTCCCGTCGGCGTCGATCTGGGCGCCGGTTCCCCACTACGTCGCGACGCCGCCCAACCCGAAAGCGACGCGCGCAATGCTCGATCGCCTGGGCGAGCTCCTCGATCTCGGGCTCGACCTCACCGACCTCGACATCGCGTCGAGCGCGTGGGAACGCTCCGTCTCCGAGGTGGTCGCGGGCGACGCCGACGTGAGCTCCTACGTCGAACGGCTCGAAACCCGCTTCGACACCGCCGACGACGGACCGGGCTGGCTCGAGACCGACGACGAGATCGCGGCCGACGACGACGAAGCCGACGACGACGACTGGTTCGACGAAGACGAGCTACCGTCGGGCGAATCTCTCGCCGAGGACTTCGAGCGCTATCTCCGCGACCAACCCGACGAGTGAGCCACCGTCAGGCGAGCAGGTCCTGGGCCAAGCCCTCCCAGAGGCGCGTCGACAGGACGAGCGACTCGATATCGACGCGCTCGTCGTTGCCGTGGAACATCGATGCGTAGTCGTCGAACGAAAGCTTGCGGCTGAACAAGCCGAATCCGTACGCGACCGACCCGGACCGCCGGAAGAAGCGCGCGTCGGTCGCGCCTACCGTCAGGAACGGCACGAGCGCCGAGCCCGCGACCAGCTGGGACGAGACGCGACCCATCGCGTCCCACAGCGGCGTGTCGGAGGGCGACGTGGTCGACTCGTTCTCGTCGAACGGCATGATCTCCGTGCACGCGACGAGGTCGCCGAGCGCGTCGTCGAGCATGGCGCGGATGTCGGCGCTGCTCTGGCCCGGGAGGGTACGGATGTCGACCTCGACCTCCACCAGATCGGGGATCACATTCGTCTTGGTGCCACCACGGATGACCGTCGGCGCGAACGTCGTGTGCGTGCACGCGTGGGCCTGACGCGCCAAGCCGATCGGCAGCCCTTCACAGAAGCCGGCGAGTGTCTCCTCGTCGAGGAGATTCGCGTTCCATTCGGGCCCGAAGTCGACGCCTTCGATGAACCGCCGCCACGTCTCGTGGATCTGCGTGGGCGGCCGATATTCCGCGAGCCGCTTGACGATCTCCGCGGCGGTCACCAACGCGTTGTCGGTGCGGAACGGTTGCGACGCATGACCCGGGGTACCTCGCACGGTGATACGGCACCAATACGAACCCTTCTCCCCCACGATCACGGGAAGCCGGGGTCCGCGCGCGGTCGGCATCTGGAAGCCGCCCGCCTCGGTCACGACGTAATCGGCTCGCACCGCGTCGCGCTCGTGGTCGAGCAGGTGCTCGGCACCCCACGTGCCGAGGTTTTCCTCGTCGGCGACCGCGAGGTACACGAGCGTGCCGCGCGGCCGGAAGCCCGAGCGCGCAAGGGCGCGGAACGCAACGGCCATCGTCGCGGTCAGGTTCAACATGTCGACGGCGCCCCGGCCCCACACCTCACCGTCGACCACCTCACCGCCGAACGGGTTGCGTCGCCATCCGTCGGGGTTTGCGGGCACGACGTCGGTGTGACCCATGAGCAACAACGTGGGCGCGGTCGGATCACTCCCCTCGATGCGCGCCACCAGGTTCTCGCGTCCGGGCTGCGCGACGTAACGCTCGAGCTCGAGACCCGAATCACCGAGGTACTGCGCGAGCAGGTCGACGCTGCGCGACTCGTGACCCGACTCGGGCGTTCCATCGTTGACGCACTCGTTGCGAATGAGTTGCGAGAGCAGATCGACCGACTCGTTCGCGAGCTGGGTGTCGGTCGCGGTCATGCGGGGCCCGGCGCCGGTTCCATGCGGTAGACGAGCATGCCTCTCTCCTCGTAGCGTTCGGCGCCACCCGCGTGCGCGAGATGTTCCAGGTGCGCGAACGTCTCGCTCTCCGCCATGGTGCCCCAGTGCCGCTTCGGAAACACCTCGTGCGACAGCGCGACCACGGTCGCCGGACCGAGCGCGAGGCCCGCTTGACGCAACAGCTCCATGCGCTCGGCGTGGTGCTCCTTGATCGCCTCTACGCGGGCCGCGACGTCCGGGAAGGGATGACCGTGCGCGGGCAATCCGAGCGTCACACCTTTCAGCCGTCCGACGAGGTCGAGG
>JAUZEM010000298.1 GCA_030839005.1 Actinomycetota bacterium
GTTGCGCGCCTCGAGTGCGGCTTGCGCGTCGGTGGCGACGCGGATCACGTCGACCTCCGCCCGTCCGCACGACGGGCATGCGATCAGGTCGAGTCCCTTGCGTTCTCGCAGTCCCATCGCCTCGAGCAACGTGCGCCCGGCCTTTGCCTCCTCGACCGGATCGGCGGTGAGTGAGAACCGAATCGTGTCGCCGATGCCTTCGGCCAGCAACGTGGCGATACCGGCAACACCCTTGATCAGGCCCTGAGGCACGACGCCGGCCTCGGTGACGCCGAGGTGCAACGGATGGTCCGTCGTCTGCGAGAGCAACCGGTACGCGTCGATCATCAACGGCACGCTCGACGCCTTCACGGAGATCTTGACGTCGTCGAAGTCGACCTCGCGGAACAGGTCGAGCTCGTGCATGGCCGACGCGACCATCGCCTCGGCGGTGATACCGCCGTGGGCCTCCGCCATCGCGGGATCGAGCGAACCCGCGTTCACGCCGATGCGGATCGGCACGCCGCGCGCCTTGGCTTCGGCCGCGACCAGCTTGATCTGCTCGGGCTTGCGGATGTTCCCTGGATTGAGACGGAGCGCGTGCACTCCGGCTTCGAGCGCGCCGAGCGCGAGCTTGTGTTGGAAATGGATGTCGGCGACGATCGGCACCGGCGAGCGGGGCACGATCTGCGCCAACGCCTCGGCCGCCTCTTCCTCGTTGCAGGTGCAGCGCACGATGTCGCAACCCGCGGCCGCGAGTGCGTAGATCTGCGCCAGCGTGCCGTCAACGTCGGCCGTTTTCGTGGTGGTCATCGACTGGATCGACACGGGCGCGTCGCCACCAACCGGGACGGGGCCCACCATCACCTGGCGAGTTGGGCGACGAGGAGTCACCTCGTCAGCCTACGGCGGGCGCCGGTCCACGGCCGGTCCCGCACCAAACCTTCATGTGGCGCGCTCAGAAGGGGTTCGCGACGGGGTTCGTGATGTCGAGGAAGAGGCTCGACAAGAAGATGAACCCGAGGACCGCAACCACCGCAACAGTGATCGGTAGCAGCTTGGCCGCGTCGACCTGCACCCGTCGACGGCGAACCCTCGAGGCAACCCTCTCGTACAGCGCGATCCCGATGTGCCCACCGTCGAAGGGAAGGAGCGGGAGCAGGTTGAACATCCCCACGAAGATGTTGATCGCGATCAGGAGCCCGACCACGCTGACCCAACCGGCCTTCACCGCGTCGTTCGCCAGGGCACCGACGCCGGCCGGCGACACGAAGCGCTTCGACTGGTCGGTGTGGCTGCTCGTGTCGCCCGAAAGGATGCGGAAGTAGTTCGAGATCCCGGCCGGTGAGAACATGCTGCCGATCGCCTTGACCGACTGCCACCCGATATCGGCAACCTGCAGCGGTGCCTGCACGACCGACGTGACAATCCCCGGGTGATCAACGACAGTGCGCGGCGCCACACCCGCGACGACCCGCTTCAGGTTCGGGTCGGCGCTCTCTTGGAGCTTCACCGGGACTTCGAGCTGCGCGCCGCCTCGTCGTACCAGAAAGCGCACGACATCGCCGACGTGGGCGGGATGACCCGGCGGGTTGATGAGTTGCTGCACCTGCGGCCAGCTGGTCACGGTCGTGCCGTTGACCGCGACGATCGTGTCGCCGGGTCGAAGTCCCGCGGTCGCGGCGCCCTGGGTCGTATCGGCCAAGGTCAAGACGGCGCGTTGGCTGCGGAAATCACCGGCGAAGAAGAGCACGGCGAACATCAAGATGATGGCGAGGACGAAATGCACGGCCGGTCCGGCGGCGGCGACGAACACCTTGGGACCCGTGCGCTTGTTGCGATAGGCGCGCGGTTCGTCCTCCGGCGCGACCTCCTCGAGGTTCGTCATTCCGATGATGCGGCAGTAACCGCCCAGTGGAACGGCCTTGATGCCGTACTCGGTCTCGCCGCGGGTGATCGACCACAACCGCGGGCCGAAGCCCACGAAGAACTGGGTGACCTTCATGCCCGAGCGTTTGGCCGCGAGGAAGTGACCGAGCTCGTGCAGCATGATCATCACGAACAGCGCCACGATGACCGCGACCACGGCGGCCTGCGTCGGGAACAGGACCGCGCCGATCACCAGAGCCACCAGCACCGCGCCGGTGAGCGTGAGGGCCCGGCGCGGATCGACGTCGACGTCCTCGAACGGATCGCTTGCCCTCACGCGGCTCCCCTGGTCTCGGCGACGAACACGGCCCGTTCGCGGGCGCGGCGATCGGCTTCGAGCACGTCGGCAATCTCATCGGCGGTTCCGGCGCCTTCGCCCAGCACTTCTTCCACCACCGCGGCGATCTCGGTCCACGCGATGCGACCACCCAGAAACGCGTCGACCGCCACCTCGTTGGCCGCCGAGAGGATCGCCGGGGCGGTGCCCCCGACCCGTCCCGCCTCATAGGCGAGGCCCAGGCACGGGAACGTCGCGAGATCGGGGACCTCGAAGTCGAGCCGCCCGAGGGTCGACCAGTCGATCGCGCCGTACGGCTCGGGCAGCCGGTTCGGCGCGCCCAGCGCGAGCGCGATCGGCAGGCGCATGTCGGGCATGGACAGCTGCGCGATCGTCGCGCCGTCGCAGAACTCGACCATACTGTGCACGACCGACTGGGGGTGCACCACCACGTCGATCCGATCGAACGCGACGCCGAAGAGCTCGTGCGCCTCTATCACCTCGAGTCCTTTGTTCATCAGGGTCGAGCTGTCGACGGAGATCTTGGCGCCCATGTTCCACGTCGGGTGCGCGAGCGCGTCGGCGATCGTGACGTCACGGAGCTGTTCGCGCGTTCGTCCCCGGAATGGACCACCGCTGGCGGTCAGCACGATGCGGCCGACCTCGGACGCCCGCCCGGCGCGCAGACACTGCCACACCGCCGAGTGCTCGGAGTCGACGGGAATGATCTCCCCGCCGCCGGCCGCGCGCGCCTTGGCGACGACCGGTCCGGCGGCGATGAGGCTCTCCTTGTTCGCGAGGGCGAGCCGCTTCCCGTTTTGCAGCGCCGCGAGGGTCGCGGGCAGTCCGGCGAACCCGACGACGGCATTTAGCACGACGTCGGCCGAGGCGAGCGACGCGAGCTCCGCGAGCACGTCCGGCTCCCCCGCACACGCGCGGGCCATGCCGGCCGGGACGTCGAACTCGGCCGCCTGACGGGCGAGCAGCTCGGTGTCACGTCCCGCCGCGAGCGCGACGACACGGTACTCGTCGCGGTGATGCGACAGGACGTCGAGCGCCTGCGTGCCGATCGATCCGGTCGATCCGAGGATGACAACGCCGCGCGCCATGCCCGCGAGGTTAGGGTCCCGAGCGCGCTCGGCGACTCCGGGCCGCGCGGGTCG
>JAUZEM010000309.1 GCA_030839005.1 Actinomycetota bacterium
CGCGCGCCGCCGAGGACTTCTACCTCCGCACGTTCGCAGAGCCCGCGATCGACGTGAACGGCATCTCGACCGGATCCGCGCAGCTGCAGAAGACGGTCCTCCCGGTCGAGGCGATCGCGAACGTCTCCATGCGCCTCGCGCCGGGCCAGAAGGTCGACGACGTCGCGCCGGTGGTCGAGCGGCTGCTGCGCGAGTCGGCGCCCGCGGGGACGGAGCTCGAGATCGAGCGTTGGTCGGCCGCACCACCCGGGCTCGTCCCGCCGGACGCGAAGGCGGTTCAGCTCGGTCTCGATGCGTTCGAGAAGGTGCTCGGTGTTCGGCCCGCCCTGATCCGGTCCGGCGGCACGCTGCCGATCGTCCCGGCGCTCGCCGACAAGGGCATCCCGACGGTGATCACCGGGTTCGGTCTTCCGGATTCGCAGATCCATTCGCCGAACGAACGGCTCGTCGCGGACTACGTCCCGCTCGGCACGGCCGCGGCACGCGAGCTCTTTCTCGCGTACCGCGACCTGTAGCCGAGCGCGCTTTACGAGCTCTTCGTCTCGGGCTGACCGGGCTCGTGGTCGCCGATGTGCGACGCGGCCGTGGCCTCGACCTGCGCGAGCGTCGAGCCGCGCGGCGCGCGGACGCGAACGGTGATGCGGTCGCCGGTCTTCAGTTGCGACGGCTCGATCACCGTGGGAACGCGCCCCTGCCAGAGGAGGAAGATCGTGCCGGTGTCGTAGGTGAACGTCTGATCGACCGATGCCTGGCCGAGCATCGTCCTCAGACCGCGCCAGTTCCCGCTCGTGACGTGCAGCGAGACGTGCCCGCCGGACTGGCCGCCCGCGACGGTGCCGATGTAGAGGAACAGCGGCTTGCCGCCGGCCGCGTGCGCGGCGCCGCGATCACCGACCACGGCGACCGGGGTCGCGAGCAACTCGGCGAGCGACGAGCCGATTTTCGCGCGGACGTTGACCGTGACGTTGTCGCCCGGGTGCAGATCGCCGGCGGACCCGACGTGCGGAACGCCGTTCGACCAGACGAGGATCTCGCTCCTCGCGCCGAGTGCGAAGGTCTCGTTCTGACTCTGACCGATCAGTGCCTTCAGCGCGGGGTGGTTGCCGCCGGTGATGCTGATCTGCAGCGAGCTCGAGCTCGCCGAGAGTACGTCACCGCGAAACTGGTAGAGCCGCCCTCTGCCGCCGCCGAGCGCGGTCGCGGCGACGATCGTGCACGCGAGCGCGGCAAGCGCGAGAGCTGTGAGCAGACGATGGTGCTTCATGGTCGTTCCCCCTCTGTTTTCAAAAGCGGTGGTCGATGCGGAGTGGACGACCGTCAACATCGCCGGGCTGCGCCAGCGGACGGTTCAGCGCGGGTAAGACGTCTGCAAAACGTTCAGGCGTCCGCCGCCCTCTGCGACATGTTCGCCAAAGCCATGGCCGGTGTCAGACACAGGCACTAAATCGTCGCGAACTATCCACAGCTCTTTCGGACGCGCTACTCCCAGGGCGGCGGGTTGTGCACCCAGCGGCCGGCGACCATCGTCGCGACGACCTGCGCGTCGAGATCGTCCCAGGGGTCGCGATCGAGGACGACGAGGTCGGCGGCGTGGCCCGGGAGCAAGGTTCCGCGCTTGCGCTCGTCGCGGGCGAGCCACGCCGGTGCGACACAGGTCGCGTGGAACGCCTGCTCGACGGTCAGTGCCTGCTCTGGATGCCAGGCGGGGCGCTCGTCGATCGAGCGGCGCACGCCTGCGCGCACGTTGGCCAGCGGGTCGAGCTCCACGATCGGCGCGTCGCCCCCGTTCCCGACGACCGCGCCCGAATCGAGGAGCGACCGGAAGGCATAGGCGCCGCCGGTTTTGCCCGCCCAGAACCGATCGGCCAGGTCGCGGTCCGAGGGAGCGTGGGAGAACTGCACGGACGCGGTGACGCCGAGCTTTGCAAAGCGGGGAAGGTCCTCGGGGGAGAGGAGCTGGCAGTGCTCGATGCGCTGGCGGAGGCCTCGAGGCTCCCAAACATCGCGGGTCTGCTCGAACGCATCCAGTGCCTCGCGATTCGCGCGGTCGCCGATCGCGTGCACGCCGACGGGAAATCCGGCCTCCGCGCCGCGGCGCACGATCTCGGCGAGCTCCTCGCCGCTCGTGATCTGCACGCCGCTGCCGTCCAGCATCCAGGCGGTCTGTGAGCCGAGCGTGCCGTCCATGAAGACCTTGAGGTAGCCGAGCCGGAGCATCGAGCTGCCCATGCCGGAGCGCATCCCGATCGACACGGCGTCGTCGAGTTTGTCGTGGGGGATCGACTGCCAGACACGAAGCGTCAAGTGGCCGCGCTCGTCGAGCTGCTGCCAGAGGCGCAACGCGCCGAGCCAGCCGTCCTTGTCGTGAACCGCAGTGACGCCGCGCCCGTTTGCGAGCTTGACGCCGGCGCGCATCGCGTCGAGGTACTCGTCGTCGGGCCACACCATGTAGCGCTCCTTGAACCGCCACGCCGCCTCCTCGCGCAGCACGCCGGTCGGCTCACCCTGCTCGTCACGTTCGACAACGCCGCCGGC
>JAUZEM010000317.1 GCA_030839005.1 Actinomycetota bacterium
GCCAGGTCGAGCGCGGCGCGCCGGCCGATTCCCGACGATGCCCCTGTCACCACCGCGACCTGACCGTCGTAACGCTTCATCACGCCTCCCTCATCGACCGCGCGGCGGGGTCAGCGCGAAGTCCGAACGAAGGAGTGCCAACCCGTCGAGCCCGGCGAGCACGGGAAGATGCCTGCGAGAAACCCGAGGGAGGGGAACAAGGCACCGGTCGACGACGGACACCACGACGCGGCGGCATGCGTTGCTCAGGCTATCGAGCGCGATCCGCGGGTACAGATGGCGGCGCGCCCCCGGGAGTCAATGCCAGTACCCCGGTGCCGCTGCCGCTGAACGACGCGCCGGTTCCGAGCACGAGCGCGTCGCCGACGGTTGCGACGCCTGACCAACACGGCGCCGGAAGCTCGACCTGGGCAACCCGGGTCCCGGTGGTCGCCGTCCGGACGTTGAGTACCGCGTTGAGCGCGGGACAATTGAAGGTCAGGCCGTGCGCGACGGTCGTCGGGCCGAACGACGCGCCACCGGAGTCCTGGAACACCACCTCCCCGGTGCGCGCCGAGAACACGTGCACCGTCGGGTCCTGGAACCGCGTGTCGCGCGGATCGCCGGGCGCACACGGGCCGTCGAAGTCGCCGAGCGCCGTCGATCCGTACACGCGTCCGCCGTCGTACGCGGTAGTCGCGACGAAACCCCCGGCCGAGCCGCCGAACACCACATTCGTGTACCACCTCGCCGCACCCGTTGTCGGATCGAGCGAGTAGTAGGTGCCGTCCTTGCCGCCGACCCCGAGGAATCGTGCGACCCCCCGGACGCTGACGCCGGCGTTCGCACTCGCGCCGAAGTCCATGTCGCAGCCGTCGTCGCGGCGCGGCGGCTGGAACCGCCACGCGATGGTGCCGTCGACGACATGCAGGGCGACCACGCCCTCGGTGAGCAGGCCGGCGCTCGAACCATGACAGTCGGCCACATCGAAGACCACGAGACCGAGCGCCGGGAGCACGGTTCCCGACGACCAAACGTTGCCGCAGCCGTCGTTGAGCACGGTTCCCGACGCGTCGACGTCCGTCTCGCGCGTCCACACCGGCTCACCGGTCTGCACATCGGCCGCGACGATGTAGCCGCGGCGCCCACGGCCACCGTCGACCGAGAGACCGACGACGACTTTGTCGTCGACGACGACGGGTGACGAGAAGATGCGCGCGTCGTCGTGGGCGGGGTCGGCCGGGAGATCCGGTCGCCCGGTGTATTCATGTTTCCAGAACAAGTTCCCGGTTGCCGCGTCGAGCGCGTACAGCGTGTAACCCCCGCCGAACAACACGAGGTCGGGGTGCGCTCCGTTTCCGGGCTCGAACCACGCCGACGACGTGACCATGCCTCCGTCGGAGCCGAAATCCGGCGGTCCGCCCGGTTGCGGGCTCACCGCCGGCTGTGCCGCGAGTCGGTACTTCCAGTCAAGCTTCCCGGTGTGCAACGCGATCGCGTAGAAGTAGGCGTCCCACGAGCCGACGTAGACGGTTCCGGCGACCACAGTCGGCGTCGCGGTCACGGCCAGCCCGGTCGGGAAGAACCACGAACGGGCAAGCGTCGACGCCGTGCGCGCCGTCAAGCTCGTTCGTCCGTGAAAGGTGTGCTGCGCGTCGTGGCCGTACGCGGGCCAGTCCCACGCGCCGATTGCCGAAGGTGCGCGCGTTGTCGCGATCGAGGGCGATGCCGTCACCAACCCACCCACGCCGAGGCACGCGACCAACGCCAGAGGCGAGAGGTTCACGTGGATGCCGTCAACCGGAACCGTCGCCCGGCGACGGAGCCGGGCAGGGGTCGCGCTGCCGGCGGACGCACACCGTCACGCTCGTCGGAAAGTCGAGCCCCGACGCCATCGTCTCGGTTGGATTCGGCCGGCCGTTGAGGAAGGTGACGCGCAGGACGCGCCCGCCCTTCGATGCCGGCCCGCAGTTGACGAGCGGCGCCGAGCACACGATGTGGATATCGACGAGATACAAGGTGCCGTCGGGTGCGAATGCGATACCGAACGGATTGGCGGCGTTCGGATCCTGTCCGAGATGCACGATGTCGACGCCCGGAAGCGAGCGACCGGCGACGGGCGTGCCGTCGTCGTGCACCCACACGACGGACGGATCGCCGATCGTCGTACTGATCGCCCAACACTCGCACGTCGGATCACGAGCGATCGCGATGGGGAACGGCAGGTAGTTGACATCACCACGCACGAACGTCGAAACCCGGACGCGATCACGCGCATAGAGGCCGTCGGGCCCGCAGTCAGCCGCCGAGTGTGGGAGCGACGCGCGCGCGAACCGCAAGATGCTGCCGCCGATGCCGCCCGTCGGCGAGCCCGCTTCCGGCACGAGGAGATCGCCGGTTGCGCGGTCGATCGCGAGATCGCCGGGCTGGCGCAGTCCGCCGGTGCCGTCGACATGATGCGGCCCGACACCACCCGCGGTCGGTCCGTCGACGATGCAGAAGGTGTCGTAGTTGGGTCCGAACCACTCGATGAGGCGGCCGTCGTCGGGCGGCGGGAACGCTCCTTGCGCGGTGCCTATGTCAACTGCGAACAGATTGCCGGTGTCGTCGAACGCACAGCCGGTCATCGATCCGTTGTCGTTGAACACGCCGGCGTCGGCAAGATTGGGTGGAGTATCGCCACCGAGGGTTGTGCCGGGCAGTGCGAACGGACCGGGAACGAAGATCGTCTTGACGAAGCGGCCGCGCCGGTCGTACATCGCCTCGCCGATCGGAGGCTCTTTGAGGGGCTTAAGACTTCCCGGGTTGTTCTGCGACGGGAGCGTCGGGTTGTACCCGACGACGAACCTGCCACTGTGATCGGGAACGATGCACATCTGTCCGTTCGGGTCCCAGGGCGGGATCAGCTGTCCCGTCCGGCCCGACGGAACGCGCAAGAAGTCTTCCTCCTCGTTCTGGTCCCAATAGGCGGTGTAAGGCGCGCGACCCGTGGAGTGCGCGCGTGCGGGTGTCGCAGGTCCGGCAACTATCGCGACGACCACGAGCACGGAAGCGGCGACGCGCTGGCGTGAAAACGACATGACACCCCTTGTCCTCTACAATGGTCGCGTCAGACCGCGGCCGGAGCAAGGCCGCGGTCATTTTGCGAAGGTTGCTCCGGCGAGCTCAGGGCTCAAGTTTCGGGACCGCACCGTCCGATGAGTTGTCATTGCGGGATGTACTCACTTGCCGAGCGGCAAGGGAGGTGCGGCCCGAATGCGTTGTTGCGAGCGAGTGGGAAGGCGAGGTTCGGTCCTCCGGGGTTGCCGCACGGTTCCTGAGTCGCCGTAGTGCGCTGCGCCTCGTCCGCGCACTTTCGCATCTTGCTCGCTACGAGAAGGGACAGATCTTGCCGCACATCAGCGAACATGAAGCTGAGGTCGTTCACGGCATACATGTGGGCGACCGCGTCGAGATCGCGACCCACTTCACCGGCACCTGGGCGACCGGCTTCGAAGTCGCGGCCATGAGCGCGGATGGGTGCCGGATACGCCGTATATCCGACAACACCGTATTGCCGATCGCCTTCGCCTACCACGAAGTGAGGCCCGAGCCGCCCGCGCCTCACCTGAACGCCCAGCGGATGCGCGCGGACGCCGATCTGCCGCGCGAGGCGGCGGCCGACGCGAGCGTCGTGGTGCGATTCCCGCCCGAGCTCGACATTCAGACCGTCGACGCGATCGCTCCCGCGGTGATGGACCAGATCGCCTGCGCGCGGGGTAAAGTGGTCCTCGACCTCGACGGTGTGGAGTTCCTCGACACCTACGGCATTCGCCTGTTGATGCACGTTCGCCGATGCGCTTGGGAACGCGACCTTCCGGTCCGCTTGCACGGCGGCAAGCCGATGGTCCGCGCCCTTCTCGACCTCCTCGGCGTCGACCCGCTGTTTGTTCCCGAAGAGGTCGTACGACAGGTCGACGGGTCACGCTCTGCGCGGTGGACGTAGCGCGATCCAGCTGCGCTTCATCTGCTGATGTTGGACCGCGCCCGGTGATGGGCGCGGCGCAGCAGGTATCCGAACGCGCTCAGCATCGCGACGAGGGTCGCCAGCACCAGCGACGTCCACCGGCTCACGGTGTCGAGACCGCCGCTACCGTAGCTACGCGTCGCGTCCGCATTGTGGGCGATCGCCCTCGCGGTCGTGCTCGACGATACGTGTGACGTCGACGTGAGCGGCGGCGTCGACGTCGAAGTCGTCCGAGGAACTGACGAACTGGTCGACGTGGACGCGGTTTGCGGCGCAGCCACCGGCATCATCGTGGTCGTCGGCAACGCCCGACGCACTGGCGCCGTCGTCGGCACCGTGCGCCGCACGGTCGTCGTGGACGTCGGAACCCTTCCGTGCCCCATCGTGGTCGTGGTCGCCGGAATCGTCGTTGATAGAGGCGGCCGCGACGTCGTGGTCGTCGTCGGGTGTCGCCCGAACATCAACGTTGAGACGAGCAGCGCCAACAGCATCTGCTTCGCGTTTACTCCCTCGGGCCGGCAATCGCAACACGCCCCGCGACTTCCGGTTCGGGCGAGGTAGTTGAGCGGCCTTCAATCGCGGGCGGACTAAACCTTTTGGAGTGCTCCCGGCCTCGTATCAAGTGATGGAGAGGCACGGGTGACGTTCGAGGAGTTCTTCGTCGAACGCTACGGCGAGGTCGTGCGATGCATGCGACTGGTGGTCGGTGATTCGACGCGGGCGGAGGAATTGGCGGAAGAGGCCTTCGTTCGGGCGTTTCGGCATTGGTCGCGCGTGTCGCGGCTCGATCGTCCGGTGGCGTGGGTGTACGTGGTGGCCTGCAATGAGGCACGTCGAGGCTGGCGCCACGAGCAACGGAGCCCGAAATGGTCGGCGAGAGAGCGGCCCGTTGTCGAGGACGCGGCGGGACGGGTCGCGACGGTGCTGGACCTCCACGCGGCGTTGAACCAGTTGGGGGAGCGACAGCGCGCCGCGGTGGTGTTGCGCTACTTCGCGGATCTGCCGCTGGCCGAGATCGCGGCAGTGATGGGCTGCGCGACGGGCACGGTCAAGGCAACGTTGCATCAGGCGCTCGGTCGCCTGCGGATCGAATTGGAGGTCAGCGACCATGCGGACTGACGAATTGCGGGGCGCGCTCGATGCGCTCGCAGGCGACACACCGATGCCCGAAGCCGCCTACGCGCGCGTGCTGCAGCGGTCCCGCGCCCAGCGCCGCCGGCACCGCCTGGCGATCGGCGCGCTCGTTGTTTGTGTGGCGACGGTTGTGTCCTACGCCGTGGTCGAGGCTCGTTCGGGAACCGGACGCGTGACGGTCGTCAGTCCTACTCCAGCCGGCGGCCGCGTCGCGGACCTGACGTGGACCCGCGTTGTCGCGCCATTGATCACTGTGACCCGAGTCGTGGACGATGGTGCCCGAAGCCTCGCGCTCGGTTCGACCGGAGCTGCAGCCGCGATCGACGAGATCGGTCCCCGCGTACCGGCGCGCTCGGTCTATCGGGGAACTGCCGCGGGCCGCGAAGAACGGAGACCGGCCGTCAACGACCTGGTCGATGTTCGAGGCACGATGATCGCAGTCGGCCAGGACGTCACGTTCGCCGGCGGTGAGGTCGGCGCCTCGGCGTGGCGTTCCGTCGACGGCGGACGGAGCTGGAAGCGTCTGGATGTCGATCAGCCGACCGGGCTGGCAGAGACAGTCCCATCAGGAGTGACGCGGCCACTCACGACGATCAATCGCGTCGTCGCCGCAGACGGCGTTGTCCACGCGTTCGGGAGCTCATGGGCAGCAGTCTCGTTGCCGGGCGGCGTCGCGCCCTCGACCTGCAACCCCCTCGTATGGACGTTGGGGGACGGCGAACACTTCCGCCTCGCACCGACGCGCCCGACGGGTTGTAGCGGCTTCGTGGACGCCACCAACGGGCCCGCCGGCATATTCGCGGTCGCCTCGGACTCCCCCGGTGTCACCGTCTGGACTGAAAAGGCGGGGATCTGGGCGGCGCAGACAACCGCGGGGTTCTCGGGCGCAGGGGTTGCCGCGATAGGCAGTGACGGCAATGGCTATGTCGCGGTCGGGTCGGCCGGATCGAGAGGCGCGATCTGGTGGAGCGCCGACGGGACGGCGTGGACGAACGTGGTGAGCGTCGCTGCACCCGCGGGCGCGGTACAAGAAGCAATGATCTCGGGTGTCGCTCATACCGCGCTCGGGTGGGTCGCGGCCGGGTGGCAGATCCACGCGGGTCGTGGCGAACCGTTCACGGACCTGATGCTGTGGACTTCGCAAGACGGACAGCACTGGACACAAGACCGCCGCGACGCGGGAACCTTCGAACAGTTCGCCTACGCCGCGGGCATCGGCGTCGCCCACGACGGTGTCGCGATGATCGGAACGGCAAACATCACCGGCCTCGGCAATGCCCAGGAGCCAGTACGCCAAGACGGCGTGTTGTGGTTCGGATCACCCGCGCATGCAACCGCACCGCTCGGAACCGTCGAAGGCACGATGCGCGAGCGCGGCGGGCTGCCGCCGGGCCTCGACAAGCCGGTCGCGGGCGCCCTGATCGCAACCGCCCGGGACGGCCGGCAATTCAAGGCAACCATCGGTCCGGGTGGCAGGTTCTCGACACAGCTCCCAACCGGGACCTACACCGTCGTCGGACACAGCCCCGAGTTCGGCAGCGGAACCTACGACTGCAACGCCGCCGGCCCGGTCACGATCATTGCGGACACTTCGACGCACATCGAGCTGACCTGCCCCCTCCGATGAGACGCGACCCCAGAAGCGACGAAGTACTTCTGACAAACGCGTATGGTCTCGAAGGGCGCACGCGAGCGCCGAGGTCGCGCGAGGGAGGTACGCCGTGGTCGTGGTGTTGCTGTTCCCAGTCGCCCTCGTCGTTGCCGCTGCGCTCGCCGCGGTCATGGTCGTGTGGCGAAGCTCATTGCGCATCACAAGCGCCGGTGTCGAGATCCACAATTACCCGCAGTCGCCGAAGCTGATTCCGCTGGCGCAGGTCCGACACTTCGAGGCCACGCCGCGCGTCGGCAACTTCGCGAGCCTCCGGCCCGCAACGGCCGCGCTGGTGCTCACCGACGGCTCCCGGCTGCCCGTGCGAAGCGTCGCGGCGCCCGATGCCGGCACGGGGATCGACGCTCTGAACCAGCGCGTCGAGTCACTACGCCGCGGTTGAGCGCGATCTGCGCGCACGAGAAGTGGAGGCCGGCAGT